>CANGHW010000084.1 GCA_947453695.1 Opitutia bacterium | reverse complement strand
TTCGAGATTCAGCGGCCCGACGGTTCGAAGGTTTATACCCGCAGCGGCGAATTCCGCATGCGCCCCGATCGCACGCTCGTCACCTCCTCGGGCGACGAAGTGATGAGCGACGCCGGCGCGCCGATCGTCCTCCTCAATGGTGGCGGCAAGGTGGCCATCAATCCCGACGGCACCGTCGTGCAGGGCACCACTGCCCTCGGCCGCTTTTCGGTGCAGAAATTTGCCGACAACTCCCGTCTCGTCCCGATCGCAGGCGGCTTCTTCACCGCGCCGGAAGGCGTGAAACCCGAGCGGGTCGACGATCCCGAACTCCTTCAGGGCTATCTCGAGGGAAGTAACGTCGCTCCGCTGCGCGAAATGGTCGACCTCGTCCTGATCAACCGCGCTTACGAGGCCAACCAGAAGATCATCACCTCCGTCGACCAACAGATGCAGAAGACGCTCGACGCGCTCGGCTGATCCCGCCCGCCCATGACTTCCCCAGACAGACAACCGCTAGAATCACGACTGCATGGCCGAGCGCGCAGTGGGGGCGCGCCGGCCCCAGTCGTGGCGGTTGCTTTCTCTTCTTCCGCTTCCGTTTCCAACGCTCAACGCCACGCCGCCTCATGAACCTTTCACTTTACTCGGCCGCCACCGGCATGGAGGCGCAGCAACTCAACCTGAACACGATCGCGAACAATCTCGCGAACGTGAACACGCCTGGCTTCAAGCGCAGCAAGATCGAGTTTCAAGATCTCCTCTATCAGAAGCCCACTCGCGCATCGGGCACTGATTCCGGCGGTGGTAACATCGTCCCCACCGGCACGGAGGTCGGCAACGGCACCCGCGTCGCTGCTACCTCCAAAGTCTTCACGCAGGGCCAGCTCACGCAGACCGGTGAAAAACTCGACGTCGCGATCCAGGGCGACGGCTTCTTCGAGGTGCAGCGCCCCGACGGCACCGTGGGCTTTACGCGCGCCGGCTCCTTCAAGCTCAACGCCAATGGCCAGGTCGTCACCGTCGACGGTCTCCCCGTCCTCAGCGGTTTCCAGCCCATCCCGCCCGGCGCCAGTTCGGTCGCTATCTCCGAAAACGGTCAGGTTACCGTCCAGACTTCCACGGGCACCACGAGCTTCCGGCTCACGCTGGCCCGCTTCGCCAATCCCGCCGGTCTCCAGAGCATCGGCGGCAACCTCTACGCCGAGACCGCCGCCTCGGGCACGCCCGAAGTGGGCCAACCGGGTGAAGGCGGCTTTGGCAGCACCGTCCAGGGCTACATCGAATCTTCGAACGTCAACATCGTCGAAGAAATGGTCGCCCTCATCGTGGCCCAGCGCGCCTACGAGATTAATTCCAAGTCCATCCAGACTTCGGACGAGATGATGCAGAACATCGCCAACATGAAACGCTGATCGCGATGCGCTCCCTTCTTACCATTCTCTGCTGTTCGCTCGTTCCGGTCGCCTTTGCCGCGACTGGCGATGCGATCTCCGCCGCCCCGGCCGAGGCGCCCTCCGCGGCCGTCACGCCGTTTACCCGCGAAGCCTTCCTGGCCGCCCTCAGCCACGATCTCTCCGCTCACTTTAACCTCGAGGGCGAGCTTCAGCTCGACCTGCTCCGTCCGTGGTCGCCGCCTTCGCGCGTCGCCGCGGCGTGGAGTGTCACCGTCCTCGAGTATCCTTCCTTGGCCTCCACCTCGATGCTCGTGCGGGTCCGCCTCGTCGCCGACGGTCAGCCGGTCGCCAGCACGTCGCGCGATGGTGAGGTCGTCGTCCTCCGGGCCGCACTCTGGCGCGATGTCTGGGCCGCCCGCCAGCCGCTCACCGTGGGTGCCACATTTGATCCCTCCGCGCTTGAAACCCGTCGCGTTGATCTCTTTCGCGAACGCGATGTGCTCCCGGCCGCGGTGGGTGATCGCACGTTTATCTTCGCCCGTGCTGTGCCCGCCGGTCGCAGCCTCACCTGGCGCGACATCACTCGTCGCCCACTCGTCCGCAAGGGCGACACGATCGAGGTGACTGCCACTTCCGGTGCCCTCCTCGTCACCATGAAAGCCGTCGCCATGGATAGCGGCGCGCAGGGCGATACCGTTACTGTCCGCAACCCCGTGTCGCAAAAGAATTTCGCCGCTGTCGTCGTCGATGAAAACCGTGCTCAAGTCCGCTTCTAACGCCGGCGCTGCTCTCGCGCTCCTCGCCGCCGTTTCGTTCGGCGCCGTGCTCTCGCGGGCTGACTCACTCTGGCCCGCGCCCGGACGTGGCTCGCAAGCAAGCATGTTTGCCGACCGCAAGGCCTCCGCCGTGGGAGACATCGTCACGATCGTCGTCGCCGAGTCGGCCGTAGCTTCCAGTTCCCAGAGCAAGAAGACCGCGCGTGAGTCTTCGCTGGACGACTCGATCTCCCGTTTCCTCTATACCGGCCTCGGCGCCCACGGTGGCGAGCTCCCCGGCATGTCTTCCGCCGGTAAGTCCTCCACTTCCGGCGGCGGCGATGTCAGCAACTCGCAAAGCCTCTCCGCCCGTGCGGCCGTCCTCGTCACCGATGTTCTGCCCAACGGCAACCTCGTGATCCAGGGCGTGCGCGTCGTCACTTTCTCCGGCGAAACCCAATACGTCGTCCTTCACGGCCTCGTCCGTCCGGACGATGTCGGCCGCGACAACAGCGTGCAGTCCACGAACATCGCGGACGCTCGCGTCGAATTTTACGCCGAGGGCGCCCTCACCGACGCTCAGAAGCGCGGCTGGCTCTCCAAGGTTTACGAAAAACTCCGCCCGTTCTGAACGGACTCCTCCCGATGACACGGATGTTCAAACTCCTCCTCTCCCTGGCGCTCTTCGCGCCCCTCGCTCTTCCCGCCTCGCGCGTCAAGGACCTCGCCCTCGTCGAAGGCGGTCGCGACAATCAACTGGTCGGCTACGGTCTCGTGGTCGGTCTGGCTGGTGATGGTGACAGTAACGCGGTTGCCACCCTGCGCGCCGTCGCCAACACGCTGGCCCGTTACGGTCTCAACGTGACGCCCACGGACATTAAGGCCAAGAACATCGCCGCCGTCATGCTCACCGCCGAGATCGGCGCGTTTCTGAAGCCCGGCTCCCGGATCGATGTGAACGTCGCCTCCATGGGTGACGCGAAATCGCTCCAAGGCGGCGTGCTCCTCCAGACTCCGCTGCTCGGTGCTGATGGCCGGGTCTACGCTGTGGCCCAAGGCCCGGTGGCCATCGGCGGATTCCTCGGTGGGGCGGGCGGCGCCGGTGGTGCCACCGTGCAGAAGAATCACCCCACGGTCGGTAACATCTCCAGCGGCGCCATCGTGGAGCGCGAGATTGCCGCCACCTTCGTGCGCGACAACACGCTCCGCCTGCTCCTGCACAATCCCGACTTTACCTCGGCGGCTCGCATGTCGGACTCGATTAATACCCAGTGGCCCGGCGTCGCGACGCCGGTGGATGCGGCCACCGTCAGCGTTACCCTTCCTCCCAACTACCGCGGTCGCGATGTCGCCTTCATTGCCGATCTCGGCCAAGTCGAGAGCGCGCCGGATACCCTGGCCCGCATCGTTATCAACGAGCGCACCGGCACCATCGTCGCGACGTCCACCGTCCGACTCTCGCAGGTCGCCATCGCCCACGGCTCGCTCACAATTACCGTCACCAACCAGCAAGGAGTCTCTCAGCCGAACTCGTTCAATAACTCCGGCACGACGACTCCCGTCTCCAGCACCCAGACGGCCGTCAACGAAGGCAAGGGTTCATTTATCGTCTTCGGCGAGCAGCCCACGATCGAACGTCTCGCCGCGGCCCTCAATGCCCTGGGCGTCTCGACTCGCGAGATGATGGCCATCTTCCAAACCCTCAAACGCAGCGGCGCCCTGCAGGCTGAGCTCGTCATTAACTAAGATGAACGTCGCCGCCATCGCCAACCCCGCGTCGCCTGCATCGATGCAGGAGATCGCCGATCTCACCGCGCAGCACCGCGCGCCGGCGGCCCGGGCCAAGGCCTTCTCCGCTGCCTCCCTCCGCACTGCCGATCCTGCCGAACAGCGCCGCGCGGTCGCCGCCCAATTTGAGGCCATTCTCGTCCGCCAACTCCTCAGCAAGACGATGACGTCCATGCTCGGCTCCGAGAAGTCGGGCCCCTCGGCCAATGTCTACGGCGACATGCTGACCGACACGCTCGCCAATCAACTCACCGCCGGCCCCGGTCTCGGCCTTGGCCGCCTGCTTGAAAAGCAACTCGCGCCCAAGGGCGTGACCTCCGCCGCCGAACTCAACGCCCGCCAGCCCGCCGGCCTGCTCAACTCCGCTCTCTCCTCCACCGAGGCGACTCCATGACCACCACCGTCACCACTCCTTGGACCTTTATCGCCGAGTGCCTCCGCGAGGAACTCGCCGACTACGGCGGCCTCCTCCACCTTTTCGAGGTCCAGCAGCGCGCACTTTTCGACCGCGAGCCCGACACCGTCCTTCGCCTGGCCAATGAGATCGAGGCCCACGCCCGCACGCTCTCGATCACGCGCACGCGCCGGGAAGAAGCCGTCTCCGCCTTCGCCCTCCAGCAGGGGCGTCCGTCGTCTTCCTCTCTCCGTTCGCTCCTGCCGCTCATCGAGGCCGACGCTCGTCCGCTCCTCGAGGCGCTGATCAACGAAGTTAACGCGCTCCTCCACCGTGTCCGCCGCACGAGCCGCCACAACCACTCGCTCCTCTCCCGCGCGGTCGAGGTTCACCAAGAGACGCTCGCTCAGCTCCGCCCGCACTCGTTCACGAAAACCTACTCGCCCGGTGGCCGCGTCTCGGTTGCCGCCTCCCAGCCCGCCACGACGCTCCGCGCCGCCGGCTGATTTTTCCTTCACTCAACTCTCAGCTCCCTCCTGCAGATGTCCGGACTCTTCTCCACGCTCAATATCACCGTCAAGGCGCTCAACGCCCACGGCCGCGCGTTGGAGACTGCCGGGCGCAATCTGTCGAACGTCAACAACCCCGCCTACTCGCGCCAACGCGTGATCTACGGCGACCGCGGCACCGTCGCCACCCCCGGCGGCACGGAGAGCCTCGGCCTTGAAGCCCTCGGGGTTCAACAGTTCCGCGACAACCTCCTTGATCGTCAGTTGATGCGCGAGATCTCGCTCAAATCCTCCTTCGAGGCCGAGCAATCCGCCTACCAGCGCGCCCAGGCCGGCCTCGGCCAGGGTATCAGTGCCACCGGCGCCGCAGAGACCAATACCGCCGGCTCCAATGGCATCGGTGCGGCGATGGATAATTTCTTTAACGCGTTTCAGAATCTCGCGTCCAGCCCGACCGATGTCGGCGCCCGCCAGGCGCTCATGCAGACAGCCTCGGTGCTGACCGATCGCTTTCAACTCGTCGATACCCGTCTCGCCCAAGCTCAGAGCGACATTGATGCGCAGGTCTCCACTGACGTCGGGTCCGTCAACACGCTCCTCTCTACGATCGCCACGCTCAACGGCCAGATCGGCCGCTTCGAGATCAATGCCCCCGGCGCCTCGGTCGACCTTCGTGACCAGCGCCAGGCCAAACTTGAAGAACTTGCTGCCAAGCTCCCCGTCGAGCTGACCGATACCCCCAGTGGTCAGATTCAGGTCAGCGCCCGTGATGCCAATGGCAATGAGATCAAGCTCATCGATCTGAACCAAGTGACCGGCCCCGTCGTCTTCGACGGCACCCAGATTCTCGCCGGCTCGCCGTCGATTGCGCTTTCGCTCTCTTCCGGCTCGCTCAAAGGCCAGCTCACCGCCCGTGACGGCGCCGTGCAGACGCTCCGCAGCAATCTCGACCTGCTCGCCCGCCAACTCGTCACGTCCGTCAATTCCGCCTACAATCCCACGGGCGCCACCGGCAATTTCTTCGCCCCCGCGGGCCTCACTGCCGGCACCATCGCTCTTGTCCCGGGCCTCTCGGCCAACAGCCTCAAGGCCAGTGATGGCGGCGCCGCCGGCGACAATGCGGTCGCCCTGGCGATCGCCGACATCGCCAACCGCCGTTTCTCCACTGCTTCCGGCGACGCTCTGGATGGCACCCTCGGCAATTTCTACAGCAATTCCGTTTCCGGTCTGGGACAGGCCCTCTCTGGCGCCAACTCCCGCGTCGAAGACCAGACGAACATTGAGAAACTCGTCCGTTCCCAACGCGATGCCGTCAGCGGCGTCTCTCTGGATGAGGAAATGGCCGACCTCATGAAATACCAGCGCTCGTTTCAGGCCTCGTCTCGCGTCTTTGGCGTGATCGACAACCTCCTTGACGACGTCGTCAACCGCCTCGGCCGCTAAGCCTCCTCGCCATGCGTATCGCCTCCAACACCGTCAACGACAGCATCGTCCGCCAGATTCAGAATCTCGGCACGAGCCAGGCGAAGCTGCAGAACCAGGTCGCCACGGGGCTTCGCATCTCCCAGCCCGAGGACGATCCCGCCGCCGTCGGCCGCGTGATCAATCTTGAGAGCGAGCAGCGCCAGCTCACCCAATATCAGGCCAACGCCAAACGCGCCCTCGAGATCAGCCAAGCCTCTTACTCCGGTCTCCAGTCGCTGAAGAAGGTTTCCAATCGCGCTACCGAAATTGGCACTCTTGGCGCCGGCGCCATTGGTGAGTCCTCGGCCAAGGCCTACGCCTCCGAGGTCAACCAACTCATCGAGCAGACCGTCCAATTTGCCAATACCCGGTTCGGCAACGACTACCTTTTTGCGGGCACCGCTGTCTCCACCGCCCCCTACGCCGCTACGCGGGACGCTGCCGGACAGATCACTGCGGTCGCTTATGCGGGGAACGCCCAACGCGCTGGTATTCCGATTTCCGAGGCCGCCACGATCTCTCCCGGCACCGATGTGACCATCAATCAGGGCGTCGGTGATTTCCTCAATCATCTCATTTCCCTCCGTGATTCCCTCGCGGCCAACAATCCCGTCGCCGTCTCGGCCTCCCAGACGAACCTCCTCGCGAGCGAAGATATCCTCGTCTCCGCGCTAGCCGAACACGGCGGTATCCAGACGCGCATCGAGGCCGCCCAGTCCCAGCTCGCCGATCGCGATCTCAGCCTGCAGAGCCTCGTCTCCAGTGAGACGGAGGCCGATTTGCCCGCCACCATCGTCAAGTTGAACCAAACCCAGACGGCCTATCAGGCCGCCCTGCAATCTGCCGCCAACATCATGAAAGTCTCCCTCCTCGATTACCTTCGCTGAGGTTCTCCACCCACTCCTTCCCTTTAATTCCCAAACCGTAAATTCCCATGAAAGTCCTCCCTGATCTCTATCCGACCGATTTCGATACGCCTCCGGCCAACGAAATCATTCTCCCGCAGGGTCTGATTGGTTTCGGCGCCTTCAATCGCGCCGAGCTCCTCTACCTGCCCGACAACCTGCCTTTCCTCTGGATGAAACTCAGCAATCCGGACTCGGTCGACGTCCTTCACTTTATCGTCATCGAGCCCGGCGGGATTGTTCCCGGTTACGAACCCGAGATCTTCGACAACGATATCGAGCAACTCGGCATCACTTCTCCGGCCGAGGCGATGATCCTCAACATCGTCACGCTCCAGCGCCAGTCGCCGGTCGAGGCCACTGTGAATCTCATCGGGCCCCTCGTCGTCAACCGGCGCACCCGCGTCGGCCGTCAGTTGGTCATCTCCAACTACTCGCGCTACAGCTCACACCACGCCCTCGTCGAAAACTCGCAGGCGACTGTCGCAGTCGCCCGCACAACCTGAGCCCACCATGCTCGTCCTCTCCCGCAAAGTTAATGAGTCGATCATCATCGGCGATTCCATCGAGATCCGCATCTCCCGTATCGAGGGCGACGTGGTGAAGATCGGCATCGAGGCTCCGCGTGATATCGCCATCTTCCGCAAGGAAGTCCTCCACGCCATCGCTGCGAGCAACCAAGCCGCTGCGGTCCGCGCGCCCAAGCCCGGTTCACTCCCGGTGCTGAATAAGAAATCCACCTCCGCCCCCGCCACTCCGGCGAACAAGTCCTGAGCCCGCCCACATCGGTCTCACTCTCTTCACCTTCTAGCTCCTCCACACCATGAGCGTTATCAATACCAATATCCAAGCCATCGCCGGCGCCCGCAACCTGAACCACAGTCAGGAAATGCTCGGCCGGTCCCTCGCCCGCCTCTCGTCCGGCTCCAAGATCGTCAATCCTTCCGACGACGCCGCCGGCCTCGCTGTTTCTGAAAAACTCGACGCCCAGGGCATGCGCGTCAAAGCCGCCGGCACCAACGTCCAGAATGCCATCTCCTACGTCCAGACAACCGATGGCTTCATGGCTGGCATGACCAAGATCCTCTCGCGCCTGAGCGAGCTCGGAATTTTGGCCAAGGACGTCACCAAGAACAGCGGCGACGTTGATCTCTACCAACAGGAGTTTGTCGCCCTCCAGGATCAGCTTCGTGCCACCATTGGCGGACCGACCTCTGAAATCGGCGGCACTGCTGATATCGACACTCCGCTCGGTGCCTTTAACGGCATCACACTATTTGGCTCAAATCCCGCGGGTCGCTCCGTGACGATTGGTCAGGCAGTGGGTCAGACGATGACGATTTCGGAGTCCAATCTCCGCACGGGCTCCATGCTCGACGTCATCTCCCAGGATGCCAGCGGCAACTACAACCTCACCGCTACCGATCCCGACGCCATCCAGAAGATCACGGATGCCATCCAGCACGTCGCCACGCAACGCGCGACACTCGGCGCCTCGCAGTCCCGCCTCGAACTCGCCTCGACGACCTTGCAGGTCGAAAACGAAAATCTCGCCTCCGCTATTTCTCGCATCCGCGATGTCGATGTCGCCGAAGAGAGCACACAATACGCGCGCTATAACATCCTCGTGCAATCCGGCACCGCGATGCTAGCCCAAGCCAACCAGACCCCGCAGTCCGTCCTGAAGCTCCTCCAAGGTTGATCCGGACTGCTCGAACTCAAGAGGCCGCACCTTTCCCGGTGCGGCCTTTTTGTTTAGTGGGGGATCACGATAGATCGAGCGCGCTGCGCTCCGTCGGCCGAACGATGGCAAAAATTGGGCCCCTGAACGTGGCTAAACGTGCGATGCGACCGAATTCACATTCTCACTCCGCCAGGGGCGAAGGTGGTGCAGGACTGAATCACGAGCCTGCCGGGCTTTGGGCCGGTAACAGGAGGCGAAGGCTGAGCGGCAGGATCGAGATTTCCAAAGTCGCCGCGGCGTGGTGAATTTCGCCATCGATGTGGATGAGTCCGGGTGCGGCGCGCTCGATGGTGAAGTGTGAGCCGCGGATCTGGCGCACCCGACCGCTCCGGTCAAACGAGCCGTGGAAAAGGCGGGCCGAGAGTTCGATTGCGCCGATCAGGCCCACCGACTGCACCGCGATGAGGTCAAGGGTGCCGTCGTCGACTTTGGCGTGGGGAGCGATCCGCGCGTTGTAGCCATATTGGTCTGAATTGGCGATCGCGATGAAGAGCACTTCGAGTGTTTCCCGGTGGTGCGACGTGGCGATGGTGACGCGCTCGCGGCGGCGATCCCGCCACGCGCCCAGCGCGGTGAGCGTATAGGCGGCCAGTCCACGATGCTGGAGTTGGTTGAACCGATGACCGATCTCGGCATCCAGCCCAAGTCCCATGACGTTGAAGAACGGTTGCCCATCGACGGTGCCGGTGTCGATGGCCGCTGTCTTGATGCATCGGGCGTCGGCCACGAGCAAGGTGAGCGCGGCATCGAGGTTACGGGGAATCCCGAGATGCCGCGCGAGTCCATTACCCGAACCGCGCGGCACGAGAGCCAGCGTCGCTGGGGTATGGAGGACACCGCGCGCCGTCTCGTGCATCGTCCCATCACCGCCAACGGCGACAATCCGCTCGCACCCTTGTTGCGCCGCCTCGCGCGCGAGGTGAGTGGCGTGGCCCGATTCCTCCGTCAGGACGAGTTGGGCATCGAGCGAATGAGCCGTGATAAATCGGCGGATGTCGGCGGCCAGCGTCGGAGTTTGGCGATTACGGCCGGAGGTCGGATTGAGAATAAAGCGCGTCTTCATCGGGACGCCTTCGCCGCCTTGGGCGGCGATTTCCCAGCCGGGGCGGGGACTATCACTTTCCGGCGGTGCAAGGTGAGGTAGGGGGCATGCGACCACTCCTGGTCGCGAGTGATTGTGGTCACGCTAGACTTGGTCGCGGAGGGGAGCATTCGGTGGCCGGCATGTGCGTTTAAGGCGCCTAGTGAGTAATGGCCGTCACGTGGGTGCAATCCTCCGGCAGTGTGTCCAAGTGCGTTGGTCATTGTCGCGTGCGTGGCGCGTGCCGCGGGATGGCTAAGATCGCCGGCGCGAAAAACATTCACAATAGTCGCCATGTGCACCGCACTTATGCCTTCCGCACGGGTCCGCCGATTGGGTTGCGCAATTCTCCTCAACTCATCCTGTTCTAATTATGGAAATCAAACGCGCTGGTTCACAACCCTCGGTCAAGGGCGCCGCTGGCTGGTTTACGGGCACGGTGCGGATCGATCCGTTATTTCAGGCTTCGCCCCCGGCGCGAGTCGCAGGGGCGAGTGTGACCTTTGAACCGGGAGCGCGGACCGCCTGGCATACCCATCCGCTTGGGCAGACCTTAATCGTTACCGCGGGAGTCGGCCGCGCGCAGCGGGCGGGCGGGCCAATCGAGGAAATCCGTCCGGGCGACGTCGTGTGGTTCGCACCGGGGGAGAAACACTGGCACGGTGCCGCGCCGACCACAGCCATGACGCATCTCGCCTTTCACGAGGCCCTCGACGGCAAGACAGTCGATTGGTTGGAGCCGGTCTCCGATTCCGACTACTGCGCCTGACTCCCGACCCATCGCGGCAATTTATCGTCCCACGACAACCATTCCATCCTATGACCAAACCACGCGCCTACTCCGTCAAAGCCTATTCCACTGCCGCCGCCAAATCGCCTTTGGCTCAGGCTTCCATTCCGCGCCGTGAGCCGACGGACCGCGATGTGCAGATCGAGATTCTGTTCTGCGGCGTCTGTCATTCTGACCTGCACTTCGCGCGGAACGAGTGGGGCTTCACGCAGTATCCCGCGGTGCCCGGCCACGAGATCGTCGGCCGAGTGACCAAGGTCGGGCCGAAGGTCACAAAGTTCAAACCGGGTGACATCGCCGGAGTGGGCTGCCTCGTCGACGCCGATCTGTCCTGCCCGCACTGCAAGAAGGGGTTCGAGCAATTCTCGCCCACGTCGGTGATGACCTACGGCTCGATGGATCCCCACCTCAATCTCCCCACCTATGGCGGCTACTCCGAGAGCATCGTGGTCGACGAGCACTTCACGCTGCGCATCCCGGCCAATCTTGATCTTGCGGGGGTAGCTCCGCTGCTCTGTGCGGGCATCACGACCTATTCGCCGATGCGGCACTGGAAGGTCGGACCCGGCAAAAAAGTCGGTATCGTCGGCCTCGGTGGTCTCGGCCACATGGGCGTGAAATTCGCCCGGGCGTTTGGGGCGCAGGTGGTGGTCTTTACCACGTCGGAGAACAAGAAGGCCGATGCCCTCCGGCTCGGTGCTCATGAGGTAGTCGTCTCGCGCAACGCCGATGAGATGGCGAAGCATGCGGGCACCTTCGACTTTATCCTCGATTGCGTGTCGGCCGAGCACGACATCAACGCCTACCTCGGAATGCTCGCGATCGACGGCAATCTCACCCTCGTCGGCGCGCCCGAGAAGCCACTGCCGGTCGCGGCGTTTTCCCTGATCTTCGGCCGCAAGAGTCTCTCCGGCTCCCTCATCGGTGGCCTCGCGGAGACGCAGGAGATGCTCGATTTCTGCGGCCAGCACGGGATCACGAGCGACATTGAGATGATCCGGATGGATCAGATCAACGAGGCCTATGAGCGCATGCTGAAGAGCGATGTGAAATACCGTTTCGTGATCGACATGGCGTCGCTGAAGAAGGCGTAGCGCCTCGGCTCCCCGGACACGGCGGCACGGCCGGGCCCCGGCTTTTTTGCCTTTGGGAAAATGGCACCGGCCTAGCCCGGAGGCGGTGGCTTGCGTCCGATCCGGCGGTTCGTCGGACTGATGGCCGCGCCGCACCCCCGCGGCCTGTCTCGCTGGCTTCCCCCTTAACCATGAGTTCCCTCCGCCCCCTGACTTCGTTTCGCTGGTTGCCCGCGCTTCTCCTGCTATCGATTGGTTCCGTTGCCGGGGGCTTGGCGCAGACTCCACCGCCGCCGCCGGCAAAAAAAGCGGCGGCGCCGGCCATCGCTTCGCCGGCGGACCTCAAGGCGCGCATCGATTCCCAGCTGCATATCACTAAGCCCGACTACGTGGTCTTCGTCCCCGAGGTGACGGATGCGGGCGTCACCGACACCGGCAACGAGCACTTCCTCGTGTTCGACGGACCGGATGGGTCGCTCATGGCGGTGTGGACGCAGAGTTCGGCCGAGGCCCAACCGGACCAGCATATCGCCTTTGCGCGCAGTCCGGACGGCGGGAAGACCTGGACGAAGCCTGCGGTAATTGCCGGGCCGAAGCGCCCCGGCGACGGCCCGATCGCGAGCTGGGGCTATCCGCTCGTGAGCAAGTCCGGCCGCATCTACGTCCTCTACAGCCAGCACGTCGGCCGCACCGACGGTTTCGTGCATCATACCGGCTGGCTCGACGGCATTCATAGCGACGACCTTGGCCGCACCTGGTCGGCACCCCAGCGCGTGCCGGTCGCGCGCAGCCAGATGGACAGTCCCGACGCCACCATGCCGCCCAATATGCTCTGCTGGCAGAAGCCGCTACGGCTCGGCCAGGACGGACGTTATCTGGCGGGCTTCACGCGTTGGACCAGTTTCCACGTGAAGAAGCAGCCGACGAAGTCGTGGATCTCCGCCGACTCGCGCGTGGAGTTCATGCGATTTGAAAACATCGATGCCAACCCGGCCGTGGCGGACCTCAAGATCAGTTGGTTCGCGGCCAACGAGCAGGCGCTGACGGTGCCGTTTCCCGGTCAGCCCGGCTACAGCGTGTGCCAGGAACCTACCCTCGTGAAACTGCCCGATGGGCGGTTGTTCTGCGTCATGCGCACTGCGGCGGGTAGTCCGTATTGGAGCGTGAGCGCCGACGAGGGCGAGCACTGGACGGCGCCGCGGGTCTTGCGGCGCAAGGACGGCGGCGAGCCGCTCCTCCAGCCGCTCTCGCCCTGCCCGATCTATGATGTCGGCGGCAATACCGCTGGCAGCGGGCGCTACGTGCTTTTCATCCACAACCACGACGGCCACTACAAAAACTATGGCCCGACCGATACGAGCTTCCACCGGCGACCGATTCACCTCGTGACGGGGCGCTTTCAACCCGGCGCGGATCAGCCGGTGTGGTTCGACGAGCCACGGTTTTTCATGGATCACGACGGGGTTGCGCTTGGCAAGCCGGGCACGAATGGACGCGTCGACCTCGCGCTCTATGCGAGCTTCACGGTGCGCGACGGCCAGGCGGTGCTCTGGTATCCGGAGCGAAAGTTTTTCCTGCTCGGTCGCACGATCGGGCCGGAATGGTTCGCCCGGCCTTGAGTGCCGCGCGGTGAGCGAAAAAGAGTTGCGGGGAAACACGGGCGGCGGTGTGTGGTAGGCGATAGGATGGCCATGAATTCTACCATCACGCTTAGCACCGAGATCTGGCGGATTCAGTTGCCCGGCGATTGGACCCGGCGCGAATCGTCCGGACGGGGCAGCGCCTACTTTGAGTCGGCGGATGGCACGCAGGGCGCCTATTTTTCCTCGCTGCGCTTGCCGACGGGGCGAACACAGCGGGAGGAATTGGAGGCGATCAGCGCGCTGGAGGTGCGGGGACTGCACGCGATGGAAGGGCGGAAATGGGAAATCATGGACCGGAGCTGTAGCGCGGGCCAGGAAGCGTGCCGGATAGTGACGGACGCGTGGGACCGCTTGAGCGGTTACCGGATCGTAAGCCAATTGCTGGCCTCGGGGCCCTGGATCGCCCGGATGTCGCTGCACGACTATCAATGCTCGGACTTTTTGCGTTCCAAGCAGGCGTCGCTCGCGATCCTCGATTCGTTTCAGATGAATGAATAGGCCGTCCGGGGTGGGAGGCCTTGACTCGTAGCGAAGCGGTGAAACGGTGCGTGCTCGTGGGCGGTAGCGGCGCCGCCCCTCCTCCTGATGCACTCAACAATCTCAACTCTGCGCGGCTGGGTCGCGGCCTGGATGGCGGCGGTGGGAATTTGCGCCGGCGCGCTGGCGTCGGCCGGGAGTGCGCCTCCGCTGGAGTTTGTCGGGTATCACACGACGGAGAAATCGGCGTGGGTGATTCTCGTCCATCGCGAGACCAAGGAGGTGTCCTCCTGGGTCGAGCTCGGTCACGAGTGGAAGGGCATTAGGGTCGCGCGCCTCGACGAGCCGCGGGAGATGCTGGTCCTGACCAAGGAGGCGATGAGCTGGGATGTTCCACTTAAGCAAGGGCGGGCGAGAAGTGCGGCGCCGACCCCGAGCCGCGGCCCGGAAGGATTTAAGTTACTGCGCGGCGACGTTACCTGGACTGATGCCACCTGGGTCTACAGCGAGGATGCCGTGGTGCAGTTCGGCCAGGCTGTGCTCTCGGCGTTGACCGGTGTGATGGTGGTCGAAGGGGGCACCATCCGCGGGCACCTTTCGCTGGAGTCGATCGATGGCCGTAGCATTGAAGCCGATGAAGCCACGGCGCGGATGATCGATGGTCGCTCGGTGTTGGTCGTCGGGAAGCTGGGGATCATGTTCTCCCAAAAGTAAAATCGCTTCCGCCGGCGTTAAGGACTGCCGGGCGAATGGCGCCGGGAGGTCGACAGCGAACGGCGCAAAGAGATCGTGAGCGGGAGGTTGAACTCAGGGAAATCGCTGTGGCCGGTGCAGAGTGGTAAGTGTTTCAGTCGCTGCAAAACACCTAAGGGTTTTCGATAACCACGACGGCGCGGCGTTGGATTTCCTTTTTTCCGATGGGCAGCGAGAGGGTCGCGCGGGTGACGAGCACGTATTTCGTCAGGCGATCTCGGGTGAGCCAAACCTGCACCGTCCCGGAGCAATTGCTGAGGGTGGGATGGGCCATCGGTGAACGGTTCTTGGCCAGACGTTCCATGATCGGGCGCGCTTGGTTTTCGCGTAGTGGGAAAACGAACGAGCCGTCGGCCGAGCGACTGAAGTCGGTCGCTGCTGCGACCAGCGACTTTAGTTCCTCAGCGGGAATCCGAGTATCGAGGAGGTCGGCGAGGTCGGCGTTCGCGGCACGGTCCCGGTTGGTCGGAGCGGAGCCGTCTTCAGCCACGCTGGGACTTCCTTCGTTGATCGTAGCGCGCAGGGTTTGGCGTCCGGAGCGGCTGGTCATGAGGGCGCTGCGATCTTCGCGAACCGTGCCTGAAAGGGGCGGGATAGTGAAAGGAGCGCCCGGTGTTTCGACGGTAGTCGTCCACCCATAGGTCTCGCGATTGAGGCGGGCGATGGCCGTGAGCAGTTCGGACGGTGGCTCGGCGGCGAACGAGGTGCCCCACGCGAGGAGCAAAATGGCAAAAAGTCTTTGGATCATGAAAAGGTGGCGTTCAGTCGTGGGTGCTATCCCACGCGGTCAGCACGACCAGCGACATGATCAGGAAGAAGATAAAGATCATGGGTGCGTTCGTCGGGCACGGCCTACTCGTGGCGCAGCGCATCGACTGGATCGAGGCGGGCGGCGCGGCGAGCGGGGGCGAAACCAAAGATGACGCCGATGGCCGCGGAGAAGCCGAAGGCGATTAGGTTGATTTGCGGGTCAAAGACGAAGGACAGGTGGGTGAGCGCGGCGAGGCCGTAGGTCGCGCCGAAGGCTAGCACGAGGCCGATGAGTCCGCCCACGCACGAAAGGGTGACGGCTTCGACGAGGAACTGGAGCAGGACCTCCTGCGCCGTGGCCCCAATCGAGAGCCGGATCCCGATCTCCCGGGTGCGCTCGGTCACGGCGACGAGCATGATGTTCATGATGCCGATCCCACCGACAATCAGGCTGATCGCGGCGACGGCACTGAGCAGTGCCGTCATGATGGCGATCGATGAGCCGAGCGTGTCAGCGATCTGCCGCGTATCGAAGACTGAGAAGTCGTTTTCCTGATTGGGCTGCAGATTGCGCCGCTCCCGGAGCAGGCGCGTGATATCGGCACTCGTAGCCTGGGGATCACTGCCTTCGCGGAGCGAAACCGCGATCTGGCTGATATCGTTGATCGACTGCTGGCCGACGAGGCGCCGCTGGAGGGTCGTCATCGGGACGACGATGGTGTCGTCTTGATCGCCCAAGCCGGCCTGACCCTTGGAGGCCAGCAGGCCGATCACCGTGCACGGCGTTTTGCCGATCCGGATTTTTGCGCCGAGGGGATCGGCGTCGCCGAAAAGTTCGCGGCGCACGGTATCGCCGAGCACGCATACGGCGGCGCCGGTGCGCAGATCGGCGGCGTCAAACAGCCGACCTTGGGCGAGCTGCCAGTTGTTGATGGCAAAATAGTTGTCGGTGGTGCCGGTGACCGCCGTGCGCCGGGCGTGTTGGCGGTAGATGGTATTGAAGCTGGTGCTGCGGACGGGGGCTACGCCGGCGATACCGTAGATCTGTTCACCGATGATTGTGACATCCTGCGCGGTGAAGAGCGGCACACCGGCGGTCGACACGCGGGGACCGACCCCGTTGCCCGGACGGATAATGAGGAGATTACTCCCGAGACTGGAGATCTGGCCGCGCACGGCCTCTTTGGCGGCACCGCCGAGCGTGACGAGGCTCACCACGGCGGAGACGCCGATGATGATCCCCAGGGCGGTGAGAAGCGTGCGCGTGCGGTTGCGGCGGATTTCGCGCAGGGCGAGGAGGAAGGCGTTGAGGATCATGCGGCGGAGGGAGTGTGCAGGCGGTCGCTATCGATCAGGCCGTCTTTCACCCGAATTGTGCGATGGGAGTAGGCGGCTACGTCGTCCTCGTGCGTCACGAGGAGAATGGTGATGCCGCGCTCGTGGTTGAGCTGGGTCAGCAACTCCATGACCTCGCGCGTCGTGATGCTGTCCAGATTCCCGGTGGGTTCGTCGGCGAAGAGCGTGCTCGGATTGGTGACGACAGCCCGGGCGATGGCGACGCGCTGCTGCTGGCCGCCAGACATTTCCGCCGGAGTGTTTTTCAATTTTGTCGCGAGCCCCACGGAGTCGAGGGCCTGAGCAGCGAGTTCACGACGATCACGCCGGGAGACGCCGCGATAGAGGAGGGGGAGTTCGACGTTCTCCAGTGCGCTGGTGCGCGGCAGCAGATTGTAGCCCTGGAAGATGAAACCCATTGCGTGGCGCCGCAGGAGCGAGCGCTGGTTCAGGCTGAGTTTCTCCACGGCGATGCCGGTGTAGTCGTAGTGACCGCCGGTCGGGGAATCGAGGCACCCGAGGAGGTTCATCAACGTGGATTTGCCGGAGCCGCTCGGCCCCATGATGGCGACAAATTCTCCGCGATGGATCGTCAGGTCGATGCCGCGGAGCGCCGTAAACGCTGCGGCGCCGTGGCCGTAGACCTTGGTCAGTCCACGGAGCTGAATAACCGGGGTAAGGTGAGCGTCGGGTGTCATGGGACCGGGTTATTGAGACGGAGGACGACGGGTAGGCCGGCGGTGAGCGCATCGGCGGAGACTTCGGTGCGGCGCCCGTCAGAGATGCCGGGACGGACGATTACGGGATGGGGCTCACCCTCGCGGAGGACCCACAAGCGGGCCGTGCCGGGGGGAGTTTTCTCGAGGGTGAGGGGAGTCGATTTTCCCGGTTGGGTGGGCGGCAGCGGCACGAGGCTCTGCGCGAGGGATTTCTGCGCGGTGGCGGCGGAAGGCTTTTCGACGGGGACGAAGCGAAACGCTGGCGTCGGCACGAGGAGCACGTTTTTTCGCTCGGCCGCACGAATATCCACGGTGGCGGTCATGCCGGGGCGTAGCGTCAGGTCGGCGTTGTCGACCTGGAGTTCGGCTTGGTAGGTGACGACGTTGTCAACGACCGCCGAGCCGAAGGCGACTTTGGCCACGACCGCGGAGTAGGCGCGATCGGGCCACGCATCGACGGCAAACGTGGCAGCCTGAGAGGCCCGCACCTGGCCGATGTCGGCCTCGGCGATGGCAACGGTGAGCTTCAAGCGCTCCAGATTCTCGGCGATGACGAACAGCTCCGGGGCGGTGAACGTCGCGGCGACAGTTTGCCCGGGCTCGATGTTACGGGTGAGCACCAGCCCATCGATCGGTGAGCGAATGATCGTCTTGGCGAAATCGTTCTCAGTGACCTGCAGGGCGGCGCGCGTTTCCGCGACCAGCGCTTGGGCGCTCGCGAGATCGCCGCGTGCCCGTTCGACGGCGGCGGTGGCGGCTTCGAGGTCGGCGGTGGCCGGCAGACGGCCGGCACTGAGACGGTGTAGCTCTTGGTGGCGGGCCAGGGTGGCATCATTCTGCCGAAGCGTCGCCTCAGCCTGAAGCACCTTGGCTTCGGCGGAGCGCACGGCCGCGCGGGCGCTGTCGGATTGCTGCGCGAGTTTGGTGGGGTCGAGCTTGGCGAGTGGTTGGCCGCGAATGACGCGGTCGTTGGACTGCACGAGAACCTCCACGACGAGGCCGGAGATTTCGCTGCCGATGGTGACCTTGTTGGTCGGCTGCAACGTGCCGGTGGCGGTGATGGTGAGGTTTAAGTCTCCCCGCGTGATCGGTTCAGTGAGGTAGGCCGGTGCGGCCTCACCGGCGCGTTTTTGGCGTGCGCCCCACACGAGCGCGAGGACCGCGGTCAGGGTCAGACCGAGCGCGATGAGTTTGATCCGCCCGGGCTTTTTTTCGGCCGACTGTAAAATGCCGGCGAGTTCGGACGGTTGAGTAGGTTCGAGGGTCTTCATGTTGGAAGCTTAGGAGTGAGGGGCCCAACCGCCGCCGAGCGCGCGGTAGAGGCGGACGTGGGCGAGGGTGTGATCGGCCGCAGTGGAAACGCGTTGTTTCTCGAGCGAGAGCCAGGTGCGTTGGGCATCGAGCACGACGAGGAGGTCGACCTGACCGGCTTGAAATTCCAGCGCGGAGAGGTCGGCGGCGTCGCGAGCGGCCGTGGCGGCGCGATGCACCATCGCGAGCGCCTCGTCCGTGCGCGCGATGGCGATGAGCGCGTTTTCCACATCGCGCAGGGCGTCGAGCACGGTGGACTGGTAGGCGAGACGGGCTTGCGTTTCCTGCTCGCGCTGGGCTGCGACGGCGGCGCGGAGGCTGCCCCCGGAAAAGAGGGGGGCGGCGAGATTGCCGAGGAGATTTGCGAAAACCGCGTCGGGCGTGAACAGCCGTCCGGCGCGGAGGGCGTCGACGCCGATGGAGCCGCTGAGGGTAAACGAAGGGAGTTGCCGGGCCTCGGCCACGCGCATGCGAGCGTGGGCGGCGAGGATGGCCTGTTCCGCGGCCCGCACATCCGGGCGTTGACGCAAGGTTTCGGCTGGGATGCCCAGAGCGAGTCCGGCTGCGACCGGTGGCACGGTGGCCGGAGTGGAGAGCAGGGAATCGAACGCGCCGGGAGTGCGCCCGGCGAGCCGCGCGAGTTCGTGGCGGGTTTGGGCGATGGTTTGTTCGAGAGCCGGCAGGGTGGCACGTGCCTGCTCGAGGGTGCTCAAGGTTTGTTGCGTGCCGAGCGCGCTGGCGGCTCCGGCCTGCTCTCGCCAACGGACCAGCTGGAGTGTGTCGGCTTGGGCCGCGAGCGATTCGAGCACTACGGTGCGCTGGGCCTCGGCGGAGCGCAGCGTGACGTAATAGGTCGCCACCTCGGCGGCGAGCGCCACCTGGGCCGAGTGAAACTGCTCGGTGGTTTGGGCGAGGTCCGCTTCGGCGGCAGCGACGGAGTGGCGACGACGACCAAACAGATCGAGCTCCCACGTGGCATCGACGCTCGCGGAATAAGATTCGGTGCCGACGGATGGGGCCGGGCCGCGGGGATTGGTTTCGGTGCCCGCGCCCGCCAGCTTGGCGGTGAGGGACGGCCAGAGGCCGGCGCGTTCCGTCTGGCGGCGGGCGCGTGACTCCGCGATGCGGGAGAGGGCGGTCTGAAGGTCGGGATTGCCGGCGAGCGCGGCGGTGACCAACGCGGTGAGCGTGGGATCGTGGAAGGATTCCCACCACGTGGCCAGTGACGGCGAGGCCGCAGTGGCGGTCGTCGAATACGACTCGCGCCAGGCCGGCGGGATGGCGGTTGTGGGAGTGGTGCGGTCGAGCGTTTCGCCGACGGCGACGTGCGCGAACGCGAGAAGGACGGTGATGAGCAGGCCGCGGCGAGACAGGCGCGGGCCAAGTTGAAGCGGATGCATGGCGCGGGACTTAGAGACGGAAACGAAATGCGAACTCGGCATAGGCGGCTGATTTCCCGGTCAGCCGGTAGTCGCGGTCGTAGTAGTCGAACCGACGGTTGACGACCTGCCCGAGCTCGGCCGAAACGGTGATGCGGGGCGTAAGATCGACCTCGAGCCCGGTGCCGACCCGGAGTTCACGATAGTCGAGGTAAGTATCGCGGAGATTCTTTGGGACCGAGTTTCCGACGTGATAGGTGCCGCCTTGCAGACCGAGTCCGGCGTGTAACCGGGCGGAGCGAGTGAGGCGGTAAGTTACGCGCGTGCGCGGCGCGCCAAGGACGACCGACCAGTCCGGGGTGGGTTGCCAGCGGAGGCCGAGCAGGGGGAGGAGTCGATATTTTCCCCGCGACTGAGCCATTAGTCCGGCCGACCACGAGAAGGTAGGGCTCACTTCGCGGTCGAAGCTCCAAAGCCCGCCGAACTCGAACGTGTCGCGATTGGCGGTGACGGATTCGCCCGCAAAGTTAGACCGCACGAAGGTGCGCATCCGCCAGCCCTGACCGAGGTCGGTCATTACCCCGAGCGATAAGCCGGCGCGCTCGAGATGCGACGGGAGCGGCACGGAAGCGGACCGCTGGAAATCATCGCGGCTCCAGGCGGCGCTGACGAGGAGGCGGAGATTTGGGGCGAGCGGAACCGGCGTCGTGCTGGTGAACGCGTAGTGATCGACGCCGAGCTCGCCGACCTTGCCAGCGCGTTCGAGGTCACTGGTCGCGGTTGACGAGAAGCTCAGTTCCACGCCGGGACCGCCCGGTGGCTGGGCGAGGGCGGCGCACGGGAGAGCGAGGAGCAAGGCGCCGAGAAGTGGGAGGGAGGAGAAGACGTTTTGTTTCATCCCCCTTTGTGTCAGTGGGCTCCGGCGGATGTCGTGCGCGAGAGTGCAAAAGAGTGTTTCCAGGCGGCCGGCGGGAAACATTCTGTTACACATTCAGGCGTCGTTTTGGCCGCAGATTCGGGTAGAGTGACCGGGTGAACGAGTCCCACGGGAAAATTCTTATCGTCGACGACGACATGCGCATCCGGGCGCTGCTGGAGCGCTACCTGAAGGAACAGGGCTTCGCGGTGATCACCCTGCCGGACGGAAGAAAACTCACCGAGACCCTGTCGGCCCACGCCGTGAGGCTGGTGATTTTGGATCTGATGATGCCCGGGGAGGACGGCCTTTCGATTTGTCGCCGACTGCGAGGCGCGGGGCAGACGGTTCCGATCATCATGCTCACGGCGAAGGGCGACGAAGTGGATCGGGTCGTGGGGCTGGAACTCGGGGCCGATGACTATTTAGCGAAGCCTTTTAGTCCGCGGGAGCTGGTGGCGCGGATCAACGCCGTGCTCCGACGCCAGCAGCCGGTCGCGAAAGGCGCACCGGCGGCCGAGCGGAGCGTGGTGGCGCTGGGCCCGTGGGAATTTGACCGCGGTGCGCGAGAGCTGCGCCGGGACGGGAAGGCCGTGAATTTGACGACCGGAGAATTCGCGGTGCTCGACGCGTTGGCGGCGCACCCGCGGCAGCCGTTGTCGCGCGAGAAGCTCATGGATCTGGCCCGCGGGCGGGAACACGGCGTATTTGATCGGAGCATGGATGTGCAGATCTCGCGGCTGCGGCGGTTGATCGAGGCAGATCCGGGCAAACCTCGGCTGATCCAAACCGTGTGGGGCTTCGGCTACGTGTTCGTGCCCGACGGAGGCGAGGTGCCATGAGACCCTTGCCGAAAACGCTATTGGGGCGCACGGCGCTCTACCTCGGGCTGATCTGGGTCATTGGCTCCGCGGGATGGACGGGCGCGATCGCGTATTTTCTGCTCCTGCCGTTGCGCGACGTGTATGACCGCCAGATCGGCGATACCATTGCGATGGCGCAGGCGTTGTTGGTGAAGAGTCCGGCGGACGTTGAACTCCCGACGCACCAACCGCCGTTTTCGCAGTTTGTGGGATTGCGGTTTGTGGCGGACGGCCTGGAGACCCCGCGGTTTCTGCCGCCGGGGCAGCGCACCTTACCGCGGGAGGTCGGACTGCGGCTCCAGCAACGGGT
>CANGHW010000083.1 GCA_947453695.1 Opitutia bacterium | reverse complement strand
TTACGCGACGGCTACCTCCGCCTCCACGAGTGGATCCGCACAACTGCGCCGCAGTTGAAATATATTGTTCCAGATCACCGCCAAAACACCACGAAGCCCGCCCCCGCTGGCACCTAAACCTGCCTTCCAACTGCGGATTTTAGGTTCAAAGATTGAGATGCCGGCGGTGATGCCGAACTGCTGGAGATCCCAGTCCCATTGACCGCCCACGGCTGGGTCGGCGGCCCAGGCGGTATCCTTGATCTCGCCGGACATCCCGGTTGGGAGCACGCGTGGGGTGCCGTCGGGTGGCCAGTGGCCGTTTTTGAGCGCAAAGGTTTCGAATCCTTGGGCGAAGGTGCGGATGTCGCTGATGACTCGCGCGTTTTGCGCGTTGCGCTGCACGCGCGACATTGCGGGCAGTGCAATCGCGGCCAACAGACCGATGATCACTACAACGACCATTATCTCGACGAGGGTGAAGCCGACCCGGTCAAAGAAGGAGCGGTGGCGAGCAGCGAGCATGAGAGAGCAATAGCGGCCAGAGTGTTCGTTGCCTAGTGGTGGACGTCCCCACTGGCTAGATGCCGCCCAAGAAGGTTTGGAGGATCGAAAGATAACTGCGCCACCTGATCGGTGGCGCGGTATAGGTTCATGAAATGACGGGAAGTCGGCTCAAGGCTCAAGAATGAGTGTGAAACGTCCGCTGTATTTTTGGAACCGCCCGGTAGACAGATCGCCGTCATCAATTTTTGCGTCGATCGCCGCCATCTGTGCGTCGGATGCGGTGACATTGGTGACGGAGATACCGGCGGTGTTGCCGTTCAGATTGAGGTCCCAGTTCCAGCGTCCACCTACGGAGGTCTTGGCGGTGGTCCAAGCCGCATCGCTGAGTTCGCCGGACATGCCGGGCGGAACGACGCCGGTGCCAGCATTGGCGGGCCAAGCGCCGTTTTTCATCGAATAGGTTTCGAACGCTTGGGCAAATGTGCGGAGATCCGAAATGAAACGGCTGTTTTGAGCGCTTTCACGCACGCGGGTGAAGGCGGGAATGGCCATCGCGGCAAGTAGACCGATAATCACCACGACGATCATGATTTCGACGAGAGTGAACGCCGCAGGACGGCGCCACGGAGGGGCAGTGGGTTGAGTTTTCATGGGAGGACGCAGGCATGGATGGAATGATGAATAATAATCGAATCCTAACGGGACCGATCATTCAGGTCGTGACCGCAGGCTCAATCTCACCGGGGTAAACACCCTGTGAAACTGATGAGTGGTTTTGTCGGTCCGAGATGGTCGGGTTTTCGTGATCAGCCATAGGACCGCCCGAAGGACGGCCGCGTTTTTTTCTTTTGCGCGGCGCGGTGCGACATCCCCACACTCGGCCTCCCATGAAAATCGTCCTCGCATACTCTGGCGGCCTCGACACGTCCGTCATCGTCAAGTGGCTCAAGGAAACGTATGACGCCGAAATCGTCACGTTTGCGGCCGATGTCGGCCAGGAAGAGGAGCTGAAAGGCCTCGACAAAAAGGCGCTGAAAACCGGCGCGTCGAAGCACTACACACTCGATCTCGTCGAGGAATTCGCGAGCGATTTCATCTACCCGATGATCCGCGCGAACGCGATTTACGAGAGCCAGTATTACCTCGGCACCTCGATCGCCCGTCCCCTGATCGCGAAGGCGCAGGTCGACATCGCGAAGAAGGAAAAGGCTGACACCGTCGCGCACGGCGCCACGGGCAAGGGCAACGATCAGTGCCGCTTTGAACTGACCTACATGGCGCTCGCGCCGCATCTCCAGATTATCGCGCCGTGGAAACTCGAAGAGTATCGCGCGCTGTTCCCTGGTCGCGCCGAGATGATCGCCTACTGCGCGAAGCATAATATTCCGGTCGAAGCTTCGCTGAAGAAGCCGTATTCGATGGACCGCAACCTCCTCCACATCTCCTACGAGGCGGGCATCCTCGAGGATCCGTGGTTTGATCCGACCACCAAAGAGAACAAGGAGATGTTTAAACTCTCCGTTGCTCCCGAGGACGCGCCGGACAAGCCGGAGTATGTCGAAATCGATTTCGTGAAGGGCAACGCGGTCGCGGTGAACGGCAAGCAACTCACCCCCGGTGGTGTGCTTAAGGCGCTAAACAAGTTGGGCGGCAAGCACGGCATCGGCCGCGTGGATCTCGTCGAGAATCGTTTCGTGGGGATGAAGAGCCGTGGCGTCTACGAGACCCCGGGCGGCACGATTCTCATGCAGGCCCATCGCCAGGTGGAGTCGCTTACGCTCGACCGCGAGGTGCTGCATCTGCGCGACGGCTTCATCCCGAAATACGCCGAGCTGGTTTATAATGGCTTCTGGTTCGCGCCAGAGCGCGAGATGCTCCAGGCCATGGTGGACGAAAGTCAGCGCTTCGTGACCGGCACCGTCCGTCTCAAGCTCTACAAGGGCAACATCATCACTTGCGGCCGTAAGTCGAAATACTCGCTCTACGACGACAAGATCGCCTCCATGGAAGGCGTTAAGAGCTGGTATAACCAGAGCGACGCCACGGGTTTCATCCGCCTCAACGGCCTGCGCCTCCGCGCGCGCAATCTCGCGCAGGGTGGCCCAAAGGTCTGAGTCTAGGGTTTTATGAACCGCCGCGAATTCCTCCGATGTTCGGCAGGGTTCGCGGCGGTTTCGTTTTATGGTGGTGCGGCCGAGGCCGCAGAGGGCACGAGGCAGATCTCGTCACCGCCGATGAGAGCTGCCGTGATCGGACACACAGGGCGCGGAAACTACGGCCATGGGCTCGACGCGATATTCGACGGTGTGCCAGGGGTGGAGTTGGTGGCGCTGGCCGATACTGATCCAGCGGGACGAGCCAAGGCCCAGCAGCGCATGAAGGTGAGGCGCGTCTACGCGGACTACCGTGAGATGCTCGACCGGGAGCGGCCGCAATTGGTGTCGGTTGCGCCGCGTTGGACTGATCAACATTTCGCTATGGTGAAGGCGGCGCTGGAAGTGGGCGCGCACGTTTACTGCGAGAAGCCGTTTACGCGGACGCTCGCAGAGGCGGATGAACTAGTGGTGCTGGCCGCGCGATCCGGGCGGAGAATTGCGGTAGCGCACCAAGGGCGTGTCGCGCCGAGTGTGCTGCTACTAAAACGTCAACTCGAGGACGGAGCGCTCGGAGAGCTGCTGGAAATCCGTGTAAACGGAAAGCAGGACAAGCGCGCGGGCGGCGAAGACCTCGTCGTGCTCGGCACTCACTCCTTTGATCTCGTGCGGTGTTTCGCGGGTGAACCGCTGTGGTGCAGCGCGCGGATTTTGCAGGGTGGACGCGAAGTGTCGCTCGCCGATGCGCGCGCGGCGACGGAGGACATTGGGCCCATCTTGGGCGATGAGATTGACGCGACGTTCGCGATGGCGAAGAGCGTCAATGTGCGATTCACGAGTCGGGCTAAGAATGCGTCGGCGAGCGGGCCGTGGGGCATGGAACTCGTCGGGACGAAGGGTAGTGTGCGGTTGCTCAGCGATGTTTATCCGCAGGTGCTTTGGCTGCAGTCGGGCGGAGTCACGCTCGACGGCGAAGTGCGGACCTGGCGGCCGCGGCCCGGTGAGCCGTCGGCGTCGGCCACAGCGGAGGAGCGAGGATTTCCGGCGGCGAATCGGCGAGTGGTCGATGATTGGCTCGCGGCGATTCGCGAGGAACGCGAACCGGTGTGTAGCGGTTTCGCGGCGATGAAGTCGCTGGAAATGATCCACGCGGTGTTTGCGGCCGGGATTTCACGTGGGCGGGTGGCTCTGCCGTTGGTGGAGCGGGGGCATCCGCTGGAGCGACGGACATGAAAAAGGCGCGCCGGTGAGGCGCGCCGGCGAGAAGGAGGTGGGATCGCTCGTTTAGAAGAGCGAGTTGGCCACGACGCCTAGGGCGGTGATCGGGCCGGAGTCGCCTAGGCCGTCGATGGCGGTGTTGGCCTTCTTCATCAACGTCTGGGCATCGCGGTAGATGGTGTCGTCGTTGAGGAGTTTACCGAAGGTGCCTTCGCCGCGCGAAATCTTGTCGGAGACGGCGCGGAGATTGGCGACGGTGTTCTTGATGTCGGTGCCGGTCTTTTCATCGAAGACGAGGGCTCCGAGAGCGCCTTTGCCAGATTTGACTTGGTCGATGATCGCTTGCGCGTTGGTAACGAAGGTGCGGGCGTCCGTGGCGGCGGTCTTAATCTCGGTAACGGTGGCGACGAGTTCGTCATGGAGCTTCGGGTCGTTGATGAGGCGGCCGAGGGTGCCTTCGCCTTTGTTAAGTTTGGCGGTGACGTCTTGGAGGTTCGTCATCGTGACCGTGAGTTTCTCCGAGTTATCGCTGACGACTTTGTCGATCTTCTGGAAGAGGCCGGGGGTCTTGCCGTCGCCGTTGACGGCGCCGGTGATGCTATTGAGGGCGCCTTCGAGTTTTTGGCCGAGGTTGCCGAGCTCGCTCATGATGGCGTTGATGTCGGGCGTGACCTTCGTGCGAATTTCCGAGCCGTCCTTGAGGGCGGCGGCGGTGGGCGTGCCGAGGTCGATACCGATATAGTTGGTGCCGATGAGGCCGGCCATGACGATGGAGGCGGTGGCGTCAGAGCGGATTTCAACCTTGGGGTCGATGCGGAGGACGGCTTCGGCGCGGCGGCTGCCGGCGAGGCGGGTCTGTTCGACCGAGCCGATTTTCACGCCGGCCATGCGGACTTCGTCTCCCTGCTTGAGCTCCTTGAGGCTCTCGAAGCCGGCGATGAGGATGTAGCCGCGGTCTTTGAAGACCTTGCCGTCGCTGAGGGTTTCAAAGGTGACCCAGGTGAGGGCGAGGCCGAGGAGAAAGAAGAGGCCGACGCGGGCGGTTTGTTGGGCGTTGTTCATGGTTTAGGTCTCCAGTTTTTTGAAACGGGGATTCTTAAGGTCGATTTTCGGATAGAGAAATTCAGCGACGCGCGGGTCCTTGGGTGTTTTCAGCTCAGCGGGGGTGCCGAGGCTGACGAGTTCGCCGCCCATCAAGATGCCGACGCGATCGGCGATGCCGAGGGCGAGCTCGCGGTCGTGGGAGACCACGATGGTGGTGACGTGATACTCGTCCTTCAGGGTCGCGATAATCTCGCTGATCGTAGCGGACATCACCGGGTCGAGCTCGCTGGTGGGCTCGTCGTAGAGCATGAGTTGCGGCTCCATCACAAGCGCGCGGGCGATGGCGACGCGTTTTTTCATGCCGCCGGAGAGCTCGGAGGGGGATTTCTGCGCAGCATTTTCGAGCGAGAGAATCTGGAGGGCGCGCATGACCTTCTCGCGAATGCCGGCCTCGTCGGCGACTTGGTGCTCGCGCGGATAGAGCGCAAGGTTGTCGTAGACGCTGAGGGAGTTGAAGAGTGCGCCGGCTTGGAACACGAGGGCCATGTGGACGTGTTCGCGGGTGTCTTCGAGGGAGGCGTCGCGCCCGTCGACGAGAACGCGACCGGCGGTGGGTTGCTCGAGGCCGACGATGTGTTTCAGGAGGACGCTCTTGCCAGAGCCGCTGGGGCCCATGAGCACGAAGATTTCGCCGGGATCGACGGAGAACGAGATGTCTTTCAGCACCTGCATGGAGCCGAATTTTTTCGACAGATGCTCGATGGAGACGCCAACGGCAGGTGACTCCGTGTGAGAAAAGGGATTGCGGGTGGGCGAGCAGGCCATGGTCACATGAGGGCTTTCGTGACGAAGTAATCGAGCACGAGGATGAGGATGAGCGAGACGACGACTGCCTTGGTGACGGAGGCGCCGATCTCGCGGGGGCCGCCGCGGGTATTGAGGCCGATATTGCAGCAGACGAGGACGATCGCGAAGCCGAAGACCTCGGCCTTGATCAGGCCGTTGAGCACGTCCTTGAAGACCATGAAGCGGCGGAGGACGGAGAAGTAGGCCTCGGGTTCGATGGCGATGGACTGGGTGTATTTGGAGATGATCGCGCCGCCAAACCAGCCGACGAGGTCGGCGATGATGGCGAGGACGGGCATCATCACGAGCACGGCGGCGAGACGCGGGAGGACGAGAATCTTGGCCGGCGGGATGTTCATCGTCACCAGGGCGTCGACCTCCTGGTAGACCTTCATGGAGGCGAGCTCGGCGGCGATGGCGGAGCCGACGCGGCCGGCGAGGAGGATGGCGGCCATGACCGGACCGAGTTCGCGGGCCATGGAGAGGCCGACGAGAGAGCCGATGAACTGCTTGGCGCCGAAATTCGACATCGAGTAGCCGGCTTGCAGCGCGAGGACGCTGCCGATGAAGAAGCTGAGGATGGCGACGATCGGGAGCGTGGTGTAGCCGATCTGGTAGCACTGGTCGATGAAGCGGGCGCGCTGGCGCCAGAGGGAAGGCGTGTAGGAGGCCGCGCGGAAGAGCAGCTGGATGGTGCTGCCGATGCCTTCGAGGATGGCGGTGATTTGGTTCATATCAGCGGGCGGCGGAGGCGGTGGTGGCGGAAACGGTGGCCGGTTTCGCGGGAAAATCTAACAGGACGAGGCGCCAGGCGCGTTCGCCGGCGGGGCGACGGAGGCCGACGAGGCCGCGGGCGAGGGTGAGGCGTTCTTCGGCTGGCGCGACCGGACTCGGGGTGGCGCGTGCAGTCGGGGAAGCGGGAGTGTTGGCCGAACGGGTTTCCCACGAAAAAATGTCCCAAAGGAGCGAGTGCTTGGCCTGGCCGGGGGCGCGTTCGTCGTAGCGGTAGAGGGCGAAGAAGGGGGACCACGTGTCGCGGATCTTCGTATTGCCGGGGAAGAAGACTTCGAAGGGGCTGAGGGCGAGGACTTGGCGGCGGCCGGCGCCGTTGTCCCAGGTGCTGAAGAGCGGCCAGACGTGGGTCACATGGGCGGGAGCGGCCTCGGGATGGCGGGCGCGGCGTTGCTCGTGTTTCCAGTAAAGGACGTAGAGAAACTGGGTCTTGGTATGGGTGACGTCTTCGCCGGTCCAGCGGGCCTGGCGGAAAAACGGCCACGCTACCCAAGTCTTGTCGGTGCCCTTGATGACGGAGTGAGTGTAGAACGGACCCCAGCGATTGATGAAGCGATCGTCGCCGTGGCCTTGGACGAAAAACGGCCAAAAATAGCGCGTTTCGTGGTAGCGCCAGGGGGCGGTGCGGTCCGTGTAGCCGAAGAAAGGCCAGAGGAAGTTTTCGCTGACAAAGCCGGCACTGGTTTCGCGGGCGTAGAGTGGGAGGGCGCCGATTTGGCGTGAGGGTGGCGTGCCGGCGGGGGCATCGGTAGCAGGCTGCTGGGTGTTATTGTAGCCGAGGGGCCAGAGATAGAACTGCTCCCGCGAAACGCCTGGGCGATCTTTCCACCCAAAGAGTGGCCAGATCGCGAAACCGGTGGCGGTGCCGCGGGTGGTGCGAATGATCGGCCATGGGGTTGAAGTGGTGGTGGCGCCGTTCTTTTCGGACGCGACGTAGAACGGAAAGAGGGTCCAGGAGAGACGCTGATAGCCGAGGCGGTTTTTCACTGTGCCTGCGATTGGGAAGAGCGCCTGGTAACTATCGGCGGGGTCGCGGGCTTCGCGGGAGAACCAAAATGGCCAAACGTCGAAGGCCTCGCCGTTTTCGAGGAAGCTCTGAGGTGCGGGTGCACCTGCTTTGCGGCCGGAGCGCTTGATCAGCTCGAAAAAGCTCCAGGCGTAGGTTTCCGCGTCGGCGCGGTAGGTGAAAATCGGGTAGACTGCGGTCGCCGACCGCAGCTCGCCACTCGGAGTCCGGGTTTCCAGCCAAAACGGGCGGACGCCGCGGGTGGCCGTGCCATCGGGGTTGACGTGGTTGGCGAGGAAGGGGCCGGCAGAGTCCGCGCGCGCCGCCGCAACCCCGGTCGCGAGACCGAGTAGCAGGAGGAGCGGGCGAAAGTTCATGGTGGCAGGAAGTGGTGCGCGGCGGGGCGCGGCAGTTCAGGCGACGAGTCGGCGACGGTCTGAGCTGCGGATAGTTAGGCCCCTAATCAAAAGAGGAAATGGCCGTCGTGCAAATACTATGTAGTAAATGATACGAAGGCCGTGGGAGTCGAAAAAGAGCGACCGCTGCCTCATCTGGGACCCTTGGCGAGGGTTCGTTGGCCAGGGACCAAAGAAGCGGCGGTCCGCGTCAGACCGTGACCGAGGCACCGGGTGCCACGACTTTAAAGGCTTCGTCGGGCAGGCCGGCTGCGGCACGGGCGGCGGCGAGGGCGAGGGGAGGTGCGTCGCGGTCCTCGTCGGTGAGCTGAAAGGTTCCCCAGTGCATGGCGAGGCTAAGTCGGGCGCCGACATCGCGGTGCGTTTGGACGGCTTCGACGGGGTTCATATGCATGGGGGCCATGAACCACCGGGGCTCGTAGGCGCCGATCGGGATGAGAGCGATATCAGGGGCGCCGCATCGTTCACGAATAGTGTGGAAGAGTGCGCGATCATAGCCGCTGTCGCCGGCAAACCAGAGGCGATGGGAGCCGAGCGTGAGGGCGAAGCCGCCCCAGAGGCGGTGATTACGCGGGGAGCCGAGGCGGTTGGACCAGTGGCGGGACGGAGTGAGGGTGACGTGCGCGGGCCCAGCGGAGGCCGCGAGCGAGTGGGTTTGCCACCAATCGAGTTCGACGATTTGGCGCGCGCCGGCGGCGCGGAGCAGGTCGGCGTGGCGAAGAGGAGTGATGAAGAGCGGATGGTGGACGGCGGCGAGCCGGCGGAGGGAGGGGAGATCGCAGTGATCGTAGTGGTCGTGGCTGAGCAGCACGACGTCGATTGGTGGGAGGTCGGCGAAGGCGAGGCCGGGTGGGTGGACGCGCCGAGGGCCGGCCCAGGCGACGGGGCTGGTGCGCTCCGAGAATACTGGATCGGTGAGGAAGTTGCCGTGCGTGGTTTGGAGCAGGTAGGTCGAATGACCGATCCACGTCGCCGCGAGGGCCGGGCCGTGTGGGGCCGGGCGCGGCGGTGGAGGCGAGGGATCGAGCGGGACGCGGTCGGGCCAGCGGGCGGGTCGTGAGAATAATTTCCAACGCAGGAGATCGAGGTAGCCGCCAGCGGAGGGCACTGAGGGATAGAAAAAAGTTTTCCCGTTGAAGTGATCCGAGGGCGGAGGTGTCATCGCGGCGTGTCGTCTATGAATGTGAATTTCTGCGCGGGGCAACTGGAGTCGGAGGGCGGTCGCAGACCGCCGCTCCAGCTTTGGCGAGCGGCGAGGGAGGACCTGTGCGCATAAGCGGCGGGGCGGCGCGGGGTATTACGCTCGCGGTGCCGAAAGGCGATGTGACGCGGCCGGCGACGGACGGGATGCGGCAGGCGGTGTTTTCGAGTCTCGGCGCGGTCGTGCCTGGGGCGCGGTTTCTGGATTTATTTGCCGGCAGCGGTGCCTACGGACTCGAGGCGTTGAGCCGCGGGGCTGCAGGGGGAGTGTTTGTCGAGCAGGCGGCCAAGGCCTTGACCTGTGTGCGGCAAAATGTTGCCGCGGTGTGCAAAAGCCTGGGGCGCGATGGGCGGGACGTGACGGCAATCCAAGGGGATGCCCGGATGGTGCCGCTGGCGGGGGGCGCGGTGCCGGACTTGGTCTTTATCGATCCGCCCTACGAGATTATCGCAGAGGTGGCGCCGGGGTTGTTCGCGAAACTGACGGAGGTGCTGGCGGCGAAGCCGGATGCAATCGTGGTTTTCGAATATCCCGGTGAGATCGAGTTGGCGCCGGTGGGTTGGACGTTGCTCAAGCGGCTCGGCAAGGGCGCGCGGCAACCGACGGTGGGATTCTTCCGGCGGAGCTAGCGCTCGAACTCACGGCGTGGGCGTGGCGAGCTCCCAGCGGCCCCAGTTTTTCCAGTAGCCGACGGCGGGCACGAACAGCACGACGCCGCCAGCGACGCGCTTGGTCTCGATGTAGAGGGCTCGGTCGTCGCCCACGAGCAGGCGGGCGCTTTGGGTTTCGACGGTGGCACCGAACTTCGTGCCGAGGACTTCGATCTTGGGCACGTGAAGGGCGTGGGTCTTGGCGTCGAGTTCGGTCGGAAACGTGGCGGTGGTGCCGCGGTTGCGTCCGGCCGTGGCGGTGACGGTGAGTAGGTGGACTGCGGCGTCGTGGCGCAGTTCCCACTGGGTCGCGCGAATGCGCTGACCCGGGAAGAAGACATTGCCGAGGTCGCGGGACTCAAGGGTATCGGCAGATTTCACGCCTTGCCCGGTGGAGATGTAGGTGCCACTGGGGTCGCACGGGGTGGCGTCGGGCTTGGGCAGCGACTTGGTCCAAGCAGAGGGGAGTTCATCGCGGTCGACGGATTTGACGGAGACGCAGCCAGCCAGCAGTGCGGCGAAGAGAGCGGCGAGCAGGCGGTGGGGGCGAAGGCAGAAGCAGCTTTGCACGCTGAGTGGCGTTGAGTGCGATGGGGTGAAGAGAAACATGGCGCGGTGGAGACCGGGGAAACTGAGCGGGGACGATGCTGGTCACATCAGGCCAAGTTTCGCGCGGAGGAGCGTGACGGTAGCAAGGGCGGCGGTCTCGGCGCGGAGCACGCGGGAGCCGAGGTGCGCAAAGGTGAAGCCGTGGGCACGGAAGACGTCGCGTTCAGTCGCGGACCAGCCGCGCTCAGGCCCCAGCGCGGCGACGATGGGTTTGTCACTCAGTAGGTGACAAGTGCTCAAGGCGGCGGGGGACTCGTAGTTGTCGAGCACCAGACGGGTGGCGGCGGGTGGGAGCGTGGCGAGGACGGCGGTGAGGGCTTGGCCGTGGGTGACCGAGGGGAGGTGGGTGTCGAAGGCTTGCTCGGCGCCGATAATGAGGTGCCGGCGCCACTCGCCTGAGGACCAAAGGGAGCTGCTTGCGTAGTTGCGGTCGGCTTTTTCGGTGATGACGAAATGCAGGGCCGCAACGCCGAGGGTCGTGGTGTCGCGCAGGAGGTCGCGCGCGGTCTGCGGGCGCGGCAGGCCGAGGATCAGGGTGATTGGCGCCGCGGCGGGCGGCGGCGTGGTGTCCCAACCGAAGGTGAGCGTGAGTGCGGTGGGAGAGACGGCGGCGAGCATGGCTTTGCCGCGAGGACCGTTGATGAGACCGCAATCAAAGGTATCGCCGACGACGCGGCGAAGCACCGTGAGGATATGCGTGGCGCGGGCATCGGTGCGCGGGAGCGGGGCGGAGGTTTCGGCAGGCTCAAAGAGGATGAGGTTCACGCGGCAGTGAGGCCAGCGTGGGGGCGCGGTGCGCGGTGGCAACGCCGAGGAAGAGTTGCCTGTGGCAGCGCCGCGCGGTGCACTGAGCGGCAATGTCGGATGAGAAACAGCCAAATGAACCTCCGGTGGGGTCGCCGCCTCCTTCCGAGCCGCCGAAGCCGCCGACAGCGTGGCAGCGTTTGACCAAGGCGCTGGGGCCGGTGGGCGTCGTGCTGGTGTTGTTGGTGACGAAAGGAAAGACGCTGGCACTGCTGGCGTTGAAATTCGGCGCGCCGATTTTGAAGACCGGTGGGACGATGATTTTGTCGGTCGGGGCTTATGCCATGATGTGGGGCTGGAAATACGCCGTGGGATTCGTGCTGTTGATCTTCGTGCACGAGCTCGGGCACTTGATCGTGGCGCGACAGGCAGGTCTGGCTGTGGGGGCGCCGGTTTTCATTCCGTTCATGGGCGCATTTATCGCACTGAAAGATGCGCCCAAGAATGCGTGGATCGAGGCGTGCGTGGGCATCGGCGGTCCGCTGCTGGGCACGCTGGCGGCGGCGCTGTGCGAGGTGGGCTTTCGCGTAACGGGTGATCCGCTGTGGCGGGCGTTGGCCTACTCGGGGTTCATGTTGAATCTATTCAACCTGATGCCGGTGGGCCTCCTAGACGGCGGGCGGATTGTGACGGCGCTGTCGCCGTGGCTCTGGGTGGCGGGACTGGTGGTGTTGGTGGCGATGATTTTTACGCAGCCGAATTTCCTGCTCATCCTCATTCTGCTGGTATCGCTCCCGCGGGTGTGGTCGCTGTTTCGGCCGAAGACGGACGAGGAGCAGCGCTACTTTGAGGTAACGACGGAGTAGCGGGTGACGATGGCGATCTTGTATTTCACGCTTTTGGTGATCCTCGTATTGGGAATGCGAATGACGCATATCGAGCCGGGAACGCTGCGTAAGTAACGGGTGGCGGCCGGGCGACCTGTCTGATTCCGCGTTGAGTAGATTTGCAATTTTTCGGGCCATTTTTTGCCGCGACGAAATGTGGCGGTGAGAGGGCGGAAGGAGAGAATTCGGAGTGATGCCGGCTATGTGCACCACTTCCCTTAGTATCGCCGATGAGGCCACGAAAAGGTGGTTTGGCGCGGATGGTTTGCGGGGGCCGCCCGGTGAAGGTCGATTTAGGGCCGCATTCGGACGGGGTCCCGTCAGGCGGCCGCGCGGGGATCGGCGGGTCGGGTTGATCGACGCTCCCAGGTGCGGCAATCGCGGTCAACCGGTGGTGAACTCCCGGGAGTCTAGTCCGGTGTGAACCTTTACTCCTAATGCCTGCAACCATTCTCTTCGCCGAGGACGACGAACTAGTCCGCGCAATCGCGACCGAGGCCCTGCGGGGCGCTGGTTACAAAGTTAAGGTGGTCACCGACGGCCGGGAGGCGTTGGTGGCGTTGCAGACGACCCGGCCGGATCTCATTTTGACCGATGTGCGCATGCCGAATTGCACCGGCTTCGAATTGCTGCAGCACGTGCGAAAAATGCCCGAGTTCAATCTCACACCGGTGATTATCATGTCGGCGCGGACGGAGAGTGCCGATCAGAGAATGGGGATGTCGCTCGGGGCGGATGATTACGTGACCAAGCCGTTTGATCCGACCGACCTGCTGAAGACGATCGAAATTCGCCTGTCCCGGGCGTCCGTGATGAGTGGCATCATCGGGCAACAGCAGCGTGTGCTGACCCGCGTGTTGCCCCACGAATTGCGCGCCCCGCTAACTGAGGTGATGGGCTGCGCGGAAATGTTGTTGCAGGTCGGGAAGACCGGGGAGGTGCCGGGCGTCACGGAGTTGGTCGAGCATGGCCGCAGTCTGCGTCGCTCGGCGCAGCGACTGGCGCGCTTGGTGGAGGACCTTACGCTCTGGGCTGATTTGGAGTCAGGTCGCGTGACGGTGCAGAGCGGCCGGGCCACGCCGGCACGGCCGACGATTTATCGAGACGCTGAAATCGAGGAGGTCCTACGGCGCTGTGCGGCGGACTTGGGGCGAGAGTCCGATCTTAGGATGAGCGTAGACGTGCGGATGATGGAGGTCGGTTCCGCCGGATTGCTCCAGGTGTTGGCCCACGTGGTGGAGAATGGGTTCAAATACTCCCTGCCGGGCACTCCAGTGGTGGTCGCGATCAATGCGCTCTTCACTCACTACCGGGTGGTCGTCGTGGACCACGGCCGGGGTATGACCGACGAGGAGATTGGTCAGGCCGGTTGGGTGCGGCAGTTCCGCAGGGAGGAGTTTGCGCAGCAGGGCCTTGGCATCGGTTTGGCGTTGACCCACACGTTTGCCGGTTTGGTGGGCGGGGAATTCACGTTGGTCCGCAATCCGGACGGCGTCGGTCTGTCCGCCCGCTTGATGGTGCCGCGGGTGACGGTCTGTGCGGAGTCAGGGGACTCCGCCTAATACGACGCGGTGCGACGTCGTCTTGCGGGTGGGGTCCGCGGGGATTCGCCGAGGCGGACGTGGCACAAATTTCCGAAAACATGACTGCACCGCACATTTCGACCGAGGCTTCCGACAGGAACGATGGCTGGCGCCTGGGCTATCCCTTAAACCGACCGGTTTTCTGGCTGCTTTACCTGCTGTTTTGGGCGGTTCTGGCCGTCCTTTTTTATCGCTACAGCTTACTCTTCGTCGGGTTGGATCAAAGACCGCTGTGGTTGGTATCGGTCGGCCGGCAAGTGATTGGAAGCGTGCTGATGATCGCGGCGTTCCAAATCTCCGAGCGGCGAGCGCATGGTATGACGCTGGCCCGTCGCGGTTGGAGGCTGATGAAAATTATGACTGCGGCGGTGCTGGTGGACGCGGTGGCGCTGGAGGGAATGCACCTGCTGGCGGAGGCCCGACAAATGGGATGGCCGAGGGCGATGCATCTGCCGGCGCTCGTCATCCATTGGCTGGCGTTCATGGTGTGGAGCCTGCTCCTGCTGTTGATCCGGCATGCGCGCGCGCTGCAGCACGAGCTCGAGCGCAACCAGGCCGCGACGGTGGAATTGCAAGCCCAGGCGGAGGCAGCGAAGACCGCCAACTCCGAATACCAGGTGATGCAGCGGCAGTTTGTTGCGATGGTTTCGCATGAGTTTCGCACACCGCTGACAGCGATTTCCGGATCCATGTTTCTGTTGAAGAAACAATGCGAGGGGCTGCCGGATGGACGCCGGGCAGACGCCACGCGCTACTTCGGGTATCATGAGCGGGCTGTCGCGACGCTCACGAATTTGGTCGATCAAGTTCTGCTCCTGAACCGGTTGGAGCACTCGGAGGGGACTCTCGCGACGGAGTCCGTGGAAGTGGTTGGATTTGTGACGGAATTGATCGGCGGCATGAACGCCGTGATGGAGACTCCGCGAATTGTGCTTGAGGCCGGGGCGATGCCGGCGGGCTGGCAGGGGATGATCGACAGATGGCAGGTGAAGGCAGTGATTCAGAACCTGGTCTCCAACGGACTAAAATATTCCGAGCAAGACGTGACCGTGCGTCTGGCCCTCGAGGGGCCGGAGGGCTGGCAGTTGGAGGTGCAGGATCGGGGGCGGGGAATTCCGCAGGAGGAGCAGGCCGGTCTGTTTAAACCGTTTTACCGGGCAAAAAATGTCGGCGGGGTGTCGGGCACGGGACTTGGACTGACGTTGGTGCGACGGGCGGTGGAGTCGCACGGTGGGAGCATCACCTTGCATTCGGTGTTGGGTGAAGGCACGACCTTCACGGTGAAATTTCCACGCATGGCGGGTCAGCGGCCGGACGCGCGGCCAGAGCGGGAGCGGATGCTGTTGCCTGGGCAACTCAAAGCCGGGGTGAGTCGCGTGCAATAATGGACGCCGATCGTTTAATCAGTGGCGTCGGACGAGGAGCCGGCGAGGGAGCCGGCGTGAGTGGGTGTCCTTTCCATGCGGGTGGGCCGCTGCCGGCGAGTGACGGGGTGGATGAATTTGCCGCCTTTTTCGAAGAAGCGGTCGCGGAAGGCATCTCGACCGGACCCGTGTCGGACCGGGTGGCCGCGGAAAAGGCGCGGGTGGCGGCGGGCCAGCCTGTGGCGCTGTCGACGGCCGAGCTGGCGCTGGCTGGCCGTTTGGCGTGGCGCAACCAGGCGCGGTGCATCGGGCGGTTGTTCTGGCGCAGTCTGCTGGTGCGCGACGCCAGAGGAGTCGGTGACTCAGTGGGAATGTATACGGCGCTCTGCGAGCATCTCGCCGCGACGACACGGCAGGGCGAGATCCGGCCGGTGATGACGGTGTTTGCGCCGGCGCGCCCCGGGCGGTGCGGCCCGATCATCCGCAATCGGCAGTTGTTGGGCTATGCAGGATACGAGGAGGGCGGGCGGGTCCTGGGCGATCCGATCAACCGGGCGCTGACGCGGGAGGCGCTGGCATTGGGCTGGCAGCCGCCGCGCGAGCGCACCGCGTTTGATCTCCTGCCGTGGATTCTGGTGGGGGAGGACGAGCGGCCTGCGCTGTTTCCCCTACCGCGGGAACTCGTGATGGAAGTGCCTCTGACGCACCCAACGCTGCCTTGGTTTGCCGAGCTCGGGCTGCGGTGGTATGCGGTGCCAGTGGTGTGCGATCAGCGGTTGCGCGTGATGGAGACGGATTTCACCGCGGCACCCTTCGGCGGGTGGTATATGGGCACGGAGATCGGTTGTCGCAATCTGGCCGACGAACAGCGCTACAACGTGCTGCCAGCGGTGGCAGACCGACTAGGGCTCGACCGATCGCGCCGGGATTCACTTTGGCGGGAACGGGCCTTGGTGGAACTGAATGCCGCGGTATTACACTCTTACGCGGCCGCGGGTTGCCGGCTGGTGGATCACCACACGGCCAGTGATGAGTTTATGCGGTTCTGCGCAATGGAAAAGGCGGCGGGGCGCGAAGTGTCGGCCGCGTGGGATTGGATCGTGCCTCCGCTGGCCGGTGCGGCTACGAAGGTGTTTCACTTGCCGATGCAGGATCGGAAGCTGCGGCCGCAATTTCTGCCGGGCGAGGGGCGAGACTGACGGCGGCCGTGGGCCTTTCAGGTGGTGGGGCGCCGGCGAACGTAGACGGTGACGGCCAAGGTGAGGGCGGCCGCGAGCGCGGCGTAGGTCGACGGTTCGGGCACGGCGAGGGCGCTGACGGAAATCTGGTGGGAAGACGACGACGCCAGCACCCAGTTGGAAGTTGGATTCATCGTGATATGCAAGCCATCAGCAATGCTCCAGCCGTAGAGGCTGGTCTCGCTGTTGGAAGAGACTACATTCCATCTTGCCAAGCCGGTGTCGGTGACTGAGGTGACGGCAAAATATGTGGTGTTCGGCGTCAGAGTCACGTTGCCTGCAGATGTATAAGTGTAATACGCGTTTGTTGTGGGAGAGGAGGAGCCGCTGAGCGTCTCGAGTAGGGTGCCCGGTAGTCCGCCGGAGCTGTTATAGATGGAAAGGGAAAAGGCGTTCGTCGCCACCGACGCGCCGGTGACGGCAGAAAACGATCCGGTGATGCTCGTCAAAGTGGCGGAGTCGCTTCCAGTGGTGAAGCCGATCGCAGTCATATAAGATGATCTCAAGATAAGCGATGCCTCGCGAGTAAGATCCAGGTTCGACACCGTGACTGTTTGGGCTCCGGCGGAAGCGAAGGAGCCGAGGAGTAGCGCGAGTCCGATGCCGCGGCGAAATGCCGTCCCGAGACGACGGCTCGCCGAAATCGCAGGAGGCGGGACCAACGTGGGCTGGAAGGGAGACGACATCTCCAAGATTAACGGGTCTAGCCGCCGACAACGAGGGGCGGTTTTCCACAAGTTGCAGGGGATAGTGTGCCCGAGGCGCCGCGGAAACTACTGGGCGCGTTCGATTCGTCGGACGGACAGAGGGCGGGTTGGATCGGGTCTTATCTGCCACTCTACTCCGGTATAAATACTCAATGTTTGGGTGAAAAAATGGAGCGTTAGTTATTCGGCACATCGGCCGATAAGCGGTTTTTTTAGAATCGGCGAAATGATCGCATGCAAATCCCGACGCTTGAGTGCCACCGCTCCCCAACGGGGTTCGGTCCTGTTCATAAAGCATGAACTTTCCCGCACCGTTGGCGAAACGCAGGAGCTGCCTTAGCGCAATTTTTGCCGCGCCTCAGCCACCTCTTTCCTAGCCCGCCGCCTTACTCGCTCCGCTCCTATTCTCATGGAAACGTCACATCCGCAGTCTCTCGCCCATTCCTGCCTGCGCTATTCCATGTTTGCGCTCCGTTCGCAACTGAGCTTGAGCTTCTTTTGGTTTGGTTCTGCCGAGCAGCGGCTTGCGATCGTCCCGAACCGGTGGGCGACGTTTGCCCCGGGCCTCGCTGATTTCGGGTTTGGCTCCTCGCAGGCGGTCGAACGGCGCAAGAATTTTCCGGTGGCTGGCCTGACGATGCCGGCCTGGCCGAAGATCGGTGCGCAGGATGCGTTTGCCTTCAAACCCGTCGGCGGCGCGTTCGCCACACCGTTGCTAAGCCTCTCCCCCAAGTCAGTCCCCGCGGCTGCCACCCGGAAATCCGGCGGGCCGCTCGAGTTGGTGTTTATCAGCCCCGAGATCGTCGCCTCCGTGCCGCAAGAAGAACTCGCCGGCGCGCGGGTGTTTATCCTCGATCCGGGCAAGGATGTGATCGGCCAAGTGGGTGCGGCCCTCCACGCCAACCCGGGTGCCTCGGTCGTCCGCCTGATCAGCCACGGCGAACCCGGCTGCGTGATTCTGGCTGGGCAACGGCTCACCCGCGACACGCTGCAGCTGCGTGCGGATGAAATTACGGGCTGGCGGCAGGACCTGGCTCCCGGAGCCGACATCTTGCTTTACGGATGTTCGGTGGCCGGCACGTCCGAGGGGCGGAGCTTTGTCGACTCCATCGCGGCGCTCACGGGGGCCGATGTCGCGGCCAGTTCAAACCTCACCGGTTCGCCTGCGCTGGGCGGCGATTTGCTGCTGGAATATTCGTCCGGGCCGATCGAGGCGATGTCCGGCCGTTTCTCGCCGGCGTGGGATAAATCCGGCCTGATCTTGCCGGCCCCGGTTTTCAACAGCGCGGCTACCACCGATTTCACGCGCACCGTAGCTGGATCGTTCACCGTGTCGGCCACGGGTTCCCCGACTTACTCGATCGGCCCGGTGGCTTTATTCCAGAGCAGTTTTTCCGCGCTGCCGGCCGACTGGACGCTGCTGAACTCCGCCCAGGTCACCGGCGGCGCATGCGTGCTCAATCCGGCCACGGCCAGCACCAACGGCGCGCTCATCCTGCCCAAGCTGGGCGCCAGCAGCCCCGGCTCCTTCACCGCCGCGTTCGACTACACCGCTGGCAATGTCACCGTCGCGTCCCCCGCAAGCGGAACCAGCTTCACCTACGGCGTGATCACCGCCGCCAGCGGCAGCGCGACCTCCATGGCTGCCAGCAACGGCCTGGCCGTCGGCTTCGTTGAGGCAACCTCCGCCACCGTGCCCGCTTCGATTGAGGTGCGCTGGAACGGCAGTGTCATTGCTAAAGCAACCGTCACCTTCGGCACCGGGGCCAAGCCGGTGCAGATCAAACTCGATGGCGCCAGCGTCCTCACTGTCAGCTATGACAGCGTGCAGGTCCTCAACATAAGCCTGTCCGGCAAGGTGAACGCCGCCGACCGCTCCAGTTGGCAGTTCGCTTTGGGCGCCAGCAACGGCGCCACCAACGCCAGCAGCCACGCGATCGATAACCTGTCCATCGTCTCCAATGGCGGGCTGCCCACGGGCCTGGCGCTGGATGCCAACACCGGCGTGATCTCCGGCACCCCTGCCACTTCCAATAGCGCCGGCCGGCAAGTCTTCAATCTCGTGGCCACCAATGCGGATGGCGCCACCGCACAACAGTTCAGCCTTAACCTCGCCTCCGGCGAGCCCGTCTTCAGTAGCTCCGCCACCCAGGCGACCCTGCCTGGAGTGTTTAGCACGATCGCCCTCGCGGCAGCCGGCACCGCGGGCACCACCACCTACAGCGTCGCGCCTCAGACCCTCCTCAGCACCACTCTGGCCAACTCGGGCACCCTGCCCGCCGGGGCCTCCATCAACGGCAGCGCCCGGTTCAACGCCGGCGCGCTGGAGCTGACGCAGAACACCAATAGCCAGACCGGCTCGGTTCAATTTCGCGGCGAGGGCGCGGAGAACCCCACGGCGTTTTCCGCCAGCTTCAATTATAAAGTGGGCGGCGGCGCCGCAGTCGGCGGCAACGGCATCAGTTTCAACTATGGCCCTCCCGGCGACAACACCAAGGGCCTGCGCGTCAACCTCAACGAACTCGTAAGTGCCTCCAATGCCAACCTGCAGGTGGTTGTTTACTCAAATAACATCCAAGTTTCTGCCGTCTCAATCGCCAACCCCTTCACCGCCGCTCTGTATGCGAGTAGCAGTCCCTACTTGCCCGTCAGGCTGGCGATGAGCGCCGAGGGGCGCGTGCAGGTGTGGGTGAACAATGTGCTGGTTTCTGACGCTGGCACTGCCAGCCCCTGGCAAACCACCGACAAGTCGCTCTGGGCGTTCAGCCTCTCGGGCACGACCGCCGCCGCCAACAACAACTTCCACACTATCAAGGATGTGGTCATCGGCACCAACGGCGAGCTGCCCCCGGGCCTGAGCCTCGACACCGCCACCGGCGTCATCAGCGGCAAGCTCGGCATCGGCACCTCCGTGGACTCGTATGTCAACGTCACGGCGACCAATGCCGCGGGCACCGCGATGCAGCTCGTCAGGCTCGATGTCTCCGCCAGCAACACGCTGCCCGGCCAGCGCCCCGCCACCGGCACCAGCCTGGTCGGCGCCAACTCCCTGGGTGCCACCGGCGAGCAGTTCCGCAACCTCAGCGCCTTCGCCGCGCTGACTTTTGATGGCTCGGTCAAGGTGTGGGGTAACACAGCGAACGGCGGTGCGCAGACCAGTGCTCCGACGGGCACCGGCTACACCACCATCACGTCCAACGAGAAGGCCTTCGCCGCACTCAGAAACGATGGCACGATCGTCGCCTGGGGTTTCAGCGCCAATGGTGGCACCGGCGAGCCGACGGGCACCGGCTACCAGATGATTTCCGCCACCCGCGACGCCTTTGCCGCCATCAAAAGCGATGGCAGCATCGTCGCTTGGGGCAACACCGCCAACGGTGGCTCCTTCAGCCCCAGCAGCAGCGTCTCGCCCACCGGCACCGGCTACATCCGCATTTACGCCAACGGTGGCGGCTTCGCGGCGCAAAAGATCGATGGCACGATCCGGAGCTGGGGCAGCTCCAATAGCATTGGCTCAAGCGGCGTTCCTCCCACAACGGCGTTCACCCGCGTCGTGGCCAACGACTTCCAATCGGGCACCGCCTCCTACGGCGCGTTCGCGGCCCTCGACTCCACTGGCCGCATCACTGCGTGGGGTTCCACCGCTACTGGCACCAATACCGGCGGCGCAGGCAAACCCGCGAGCACTGGCTGGCTGGATATTGTCAGCACCAGCAGGGCCATGGCGGCGATCGACAGCAACGGCAACATCGGGGTGTGGGGCGACACAGGCTATGGTGGCACCAACGCGCCCACCGACAGCGGCTACCGGCAGCTTTACGGCAACAGCTCCGCCTTCGTGGCGATCCGGCAGGACGGCTCGCTCGCCGCCTGGGGCAACTCGAGCAGTGGCGGCTCCGACGCGCCGACCGGCACCGGTTATGTGCAGGTCTTCTCCACGCCAAACTCGTTTGCCGCCCTCAAAGCCGACGGGTCAATTTCTGTGTGGGGCAGCACCTCCGAGGGCGGCAAAGCCACGGCCGCGCCGACGGGCACGGGCTACACCGCGATCTATTCCGGAGCCAGCGCCTTTGCGGCGGTGAAGGCCGACGGCTCGGTCACCGTGTGGGGCAACACCGCGGAGGGCGGGGCGAGCGGGCCGACCGGCACCGATTGGATCGAAATCACCACTTCGGGCACGGCGTTTGTCGCCCGCCGTAACGATGGCACGCTCCACGCCTGGGGTTCTACCTTGACTGGCGGCACGGGCGCGCCGTCGGGCAGCTTCCTCACCGTGCAGTCGCCCACCTTGGCGGAGCCCTATCTGCCGATTTCCGCCGGTGCGTCGGTGGATTTCACCATCAACCAGACGGTGCAAACACAGGTGTTCCCAGGCATCCAGGGCGATGGCCTCACCTTCACGATCACCAGCGGCACGCTCCCCGTCGGCTTGAACCTCGATGCCGCCACCGGCTGGATCCATGGCAACCCGGCCGAGCCAGGCACCTTCCCGCTCACCATCAAAGCCACCAGCGCCGCTGGCAGCGTCACCCAAAACTTCACCCTCAGGGTGGATAGTTCGCTCTTGCCCAACCAGCGCCAGGGCACGGGTGCCGTCTACACCCTCGGCTCAGGCACTGAATTCCCCAACGCTGGGGCCTATGCCGGGCTGACGGCCAACGGCGGCATCTATGCGTGGGGCCTTCCCACTTATGGCGGCACGGGCGCGCCCACCGGGACTGGCTACACGCAGATCACCTCCAGCCAACGCGCCTACGCCGCGTTGAAAGCGGATGGCAGCATCAGCGCTTGGGGCTTTTCCACTTATGGCGGCACCGGCGCACCCACCGGCACCGGCTACACCAAGATCTCCTCCACCCAACAGGCCTTTGCCGCGCTCAAGGTCGACGGCAGCATCGCTGTGTGGGGCAATACCAATTATGGCGGCACCGGCGCACCCACCGGCACCGGCTACACCAAAATTTACGCCGCATCGCAGAGCTTCGCGGCCATGAAGGCCGACGGTAGCATCACCGTCTGGGGCGATAGCACCAACGTGGTCGCGGCTGCCCCGACCGGCACCGGCTACACCAGCATTGTGCCCAACTCCAACGCCTATGCGGCGCTCAAAGCCGACGGCAGCATCACCGCGTGGGGCATCAGCACCGGTGGCGGCTCCAGCGCGCCCACGGGCACCGGCTACACCAAAATCTTCGCCACCAACAACGCCTACGCGGCGCTCAAACGCGATGGCAGCATCGCCGTGTGGGGTGACACCGGCAATGGCGGGACCGACAGTCCAACCGGGATCGGATTCGTCGATATCTGGTCGTCCGCCAACGGCTTTGCCGCGCTGAAGGCCGATGGCTCCCTCGTTTCGTGGGGCGCTTCGGGCACCATCGGCACCGCCACACCCACGGGCACCGGCTATACCCAGGTTTTTTCAACCCAAGGATCCTTCGCCGCTCTGAAAGCCGATGGATCGGTCGTCTCGTGGGGTGCCACCACGAACGACGGCGGCTCGGGCGCGCCCACGGGCACTGGCTACACCACCATCTACAGCAGCCAAACAGCCTTCGCCGCCCTGAAGGCCGATGGCTCGATCACGGCATGGGGCTACAGCATTTCGGGTGGCAGCGGCGCGCCCACAGGCACTGGCTTCACGCAGATCTTCAGCCGCTCAAGCTCCTTTGCCGCCATGAAGGCGGACGGCACCGTTTCCGTCTGGGGCAGTGCAACCCAAACCGCTAAATGGTCGGGCCTGGTAGAGTTTGGCTCCATCCAAAACCCCACCGCGGTGGTGCCTGCCCGCCAATTCGGCGTGA
>CANGHW010000082.1 GCA_947453695.1 Opitutia bacterium | reverse complement strand
CTACGCGTCCGTCTCGAAGATCTACAACCGCAACGGCGCAACCAACGCCGGCGGCTTCTCCTCGCTCGACGTCCCGAACTGGTATGCCGCCGCCAAGGCCAACCTCGGTAGCACGCCCTTCGTCTACCGCGGCACCACGATCAACAGCGTCAACGATCTGATCGCCAAGCTGCACGACATCGGCGCCGACACCCTCATCAAGCCCGAGACCGGCCGTAACCTCGAAGTCGGCGTCAAGACCAGCCTCTGGGACAACAAGCTCGTCGGCACCGTGTCCCTCTTCCACATGTATCGCGTCAACCGCCGCGTGGACGATGCCACTGCCCAAGCCACTGAGCCCCTCAACGGCGTGAACAATCAGCAATACTTCGGCGCTCCCGGCACCGTTAACCCGACCGGCTTCAACTTCATTAACGGCCGCCTGCTTCGCTGGCGCACCGTCGGTCAGAAGGACGTGATCGAAGGCGCTGACGCCGAGGTCACCTGGACCCCGCGCCGCAACTTCCAGACCGTCATCAACGGCGCCTGGATGTGGACCGCCAAGACCGTCGATGCCCCGACCGTCAACAAGCCCGGCTCCGCCGCCTACAACGCGTCGTCCGCCACCGCCAAGGTCGCCAGCGACATCTACTACGGCGCCCGCCTCGAAAACGTGCCCGAGTTCCGTCTGAACACCTTTAGCAAGTATACCTTCACCGAAGGCATCATGGGCGCCGCCCGTGGCATCTCGGTCGCCCTCGGCACGCGCTACTCCTCCAAGATGGTGCTCTCCCGCTCGGTCGACTGGAATCCGCTCACCAATGGTTTCCAATCGGGTAACTACTTCGTGTTCGACACGGCGATCACCTATCCGTGGGAAGTTGCCGGCTACAAGATCGGCACCTCCCTCCGCGTGCAGAATCTGGCTGACAAGACCTACTTCGAAGGTGGCACCGCCGCCTCCCCGGGTCGTCAGTTCATGCTGAGCAACGCCCTCAAGTTCTAATCCTGCCTCCGCTCCTTTGCGGAAGTAGCGCCAAGGGCGGAGACGAAAGTCTCCGCCCTTTTTTTCGCCCGAAATAAACCTCTACCCCCAACGCTCCGCTCGCCCCCGTAGCCGCACGCCTTAGCGTGCGGACGTTCCGCCCTCGCTCCCTCCCCCTTGTCCCCGCTCCCCCAGCCCCTCCGCTCCTTCGCCGGCCTGACTGGCGACGCCACCTACCTGTGGCCGCGGTGGCTCGTGCTGCGTGCCATCGGTCTCGTCTACGTCGTCGTCTTCGCCGGTCTGATCCACGAAGCCCCCGCGCTGGTCGGCCCTGCTGGCCTCGCGCCGTTGTCCGGTTTCTTCGCGCAACTTCACCAGGCGTTGCCCCAACCCGTCGCCGCCTTCCTCTACGCCCCCAGCCTATACTGGCTCGGCTCCGGCGCCACCGCGATCGCCCTCGTCTCCTGGTCCGGCCTCCTCGCCGCCCTCGCGCTGGTTTTCAATCTCTGGCCCCGCCTTGCCCTCGGCATCTGCTGGGTCGCGCTGCTCTCCTTCGTCACCACTTGGCAGGTCTTCTCCGCCTCGCAGGTCGACCAGCTCATGCTCGAGGTCGCCTTGCTCGCGATTCCGTTCGCCCCGGGCGGCCTGCGCCCTGGCCTCGGCGCCCTCGCCGCACCGCGTCCGCTCACGCTGTTCCTCCTGCGCTGGCTACTCTTCCGCATCATGCTGGAAAACGGCCTGATCAAGCTCCTCGTCGGCGATCCGCGCTGGTTCAACCTCACCGCGCTCGATGCCCTCTACGAAACCGCCCCGTTCCCCACCTTCCTCGGTTTCATCGACCACCAGCTCCCCCACGCCTGGCACGTCGTCGAACTCGGCCTCACCTTCATCGCCGAGCTCGTCGCGCCGCTCCTCGCCGTCTTTGCCGGCCGCCGCGGCCGCTGGTTCGCGTTCGCCGTTTGGACGATTTTTCAGGCCGGCATCCACCTCACCAATAATTTCGGCTGGCTGAACACCGCCTCTCTCGCTCTCGGCCTGCTCCTGCTCGACGACCAGATGCTCACCGCCGCCGCGGCCAAGCTCCGCCTCCGGGCCGTCGCCGCCCGCTGCACCGCCCTCGCCGCGACGTCGGCCGTCGCCCCGCTCACCGGCTGGCGCCGCCCTGCCCTCGCCTGCGCCCTGTGGACGCACTGCGCCATCAGCACCTTCGTCGGCGTGCACGTGCTGGTTAACGCCTCCTCCGACACGCCCGCCCCGCTGCCTGCGCCGTTCCGGCAGATCGCCCAGTTTCACAGCGCCAACGCCTACACGCTCTTCGGCGCGCTCCTGCCCGCCCGCACCATCGTCGAGTTCGAGGGCACGGCCGATGGCGGCACCACGTGGCACCCTTATCGCTACCGTTTCCAGCCGACACGTGAAGACCAGATCAGTCCGTTTTTCGCCCCTTGGTATGCCCGCTTCGAGGCCACGCTCCAGTCGCTCGGCAACAGCCCCGACTCCGCTCCCGTTTTCCGCGGCATCGCCGCCCACCTCCTCGCCCGCACGCCGTCGGTCGTGGCGCTCTTCGCCGCCGATCCGTTTCCCGATCGCCCCGCGCGTATTATCCGCACCCGCACCTACCGCTACACCTTCACCGATTGGAAAACCTACCGCGCCACCGGCCGCTTCTGGACCAAGACCTACGAGAGCGACTACCTCCCGTTGACCTACCTCGACGCCAGCGGCCGTCCCGTCGAGGCCCAGTCCGCCTTCGACGAGCTCCGCGCCCTCGCTACCCACGGTCATCGCGATTCCCAAGCCCAGCTCGGCCAGGCCTATGCCTACGGCGAGGGCGTCGCCCGCGATCCCGCCGCCGCCGTCACATGGTTCCAACTCGCCGCCGCGCAGGGCGACGCCGCCTCCCAATTCTTCCTCGGCCTGAGCTACGCCAAGGGCACTGGCATCGCGCAAAATCACGCCGAGGCTGCCCGCCACTACCGCGACGCCGCGCTCCAGGGCAACGTCCCCGCCCAAACCAACCTCGGCTTCGCCTACGCCCGCGGCGAGGGCGTCGCCCGCGACGATATCGAGGCACTCGCGTGGTTTTCTCTCGCCGCCCGTTCCGGCCGACCCGAAGCGACCCGCGTGCGCGACTCCTTTGCCGCGCGCGCCAGTATCGAGGTCGCCATAGCCGCCCGCACCCGCACCGAGGCCCTCGCCGCCGACGTTGCGCGCCGCGCCGCTTCCCCTCCTGCTCTTCGTCCGTGACGTCGCCGTCCTTCACCGCTCCCGCTTCGCCCGCCGCGGCCCTGTTCCGCCGCGTCGCTGCCCCGTGGCGCGACTTCGCCGGCCTCAATTCCGGCGCCACCTACCTCTGGCCGCGCTGGCTCGTCCTGCGCGCCGTCGGCGTCGTCTTCCTCTTCGTTTTCTCCGGCATCATCGCGCAGGGCGAAGCCTTCCTCGGCCCGCGCGGCATCGTGCCCCTCGGCGAATTCTTTACCCAACTCCGGGAAATGTTCCCCGGCGCGGTCGACGCGTTCATCGCCGCCCCCACGCTCTTCTGGCTCAACACCAGCGCCGCGTTCATCGCCGTCCTCGCCTGGGCCGGCCTCTTCGCCGCCCTTGCCCTGATCTTCAATCTCGCCCCGCGCCTCGCGCTCTTCGCCTGCTGGCTGATCTTTCTCTCGTTCGCCGCGACGTGGCGCATTTTCTCCCCCGCCCAGCTCGACAACCTCATGCTCGAGGTTGCGCTGCTCTGCGTTCCCTTCGCGCCCGCCGGCCTGCGTCCCGGCCTCGGCGCCCACGCCCCGCCACGCCCGCTCGTGCTCTTCATGGTCCGCTGGCTCCTGTTCCGCGTGATGTTCGAATCCGGCCTCGTCAAACTCGTCGCCGGCGATCCCCACTGGCGCGACTTCTCCGCCATGGAGGTGACCTATGAAACGAGTCCGTTTCCCACCATCCTAGGCTATTGGGATTTTCATCTGCCCCGCGCCTACCACGTCTGCGAGATCCTCCTCACGTTCGCCGCCGAGCTCGTCGCACCCGTGCTCGCGATTTTCGCCGGGCGACGCGGCCGATGGTTCGCCTTCTTCACCTGGAGCGCCCTCCAGATCGGTATCCAGCTCACCAGCAACTTCGGCTGGCTCAATCTCGCCTCTCTCGGCCTCGGTCTGCTGCTCCTCGACGACCAGATGCTCGCCGCCGCCGCCGCGCGCCTCCGTCTCGCCGCACTTGCCGCGCGCTTTATTGCTCCGGCCGCCTCCCCCGCCCCGGCCTCGCCCTCTGCTCCCGCCGCGTCGCCCGCTCCGCTCATCCTCTGGCGTCGCCGCGCCCTCACGTTCGCGCTCTGGACCCACTTCGCCTTCGCCGGCTTCTTCCTCTGCAAGGCCGCCGGCCTCCTCCCCAATCCCGTCCCCGGCTGGCTCGCCGCCCCGGTGAAATTCATCTCCGAGTTCCGCAGCGTAAACGAATACTCCCTCTACGCCGCCTTCGACCCCGTCCGCTACCACGTCGAGTTCGAGGGATCCAACGACGCGGGCCGCACGTGGCGCACCTACGACTATCGCTTCCTGCCCCAGCACCCCGACCAGATCGCGCCGTTCATCGCACCGTGGTTCGCGCGCTTCGACGCCACGATCCAGATCGCCGCCTGGAGCGGCCGCAAATCCCGCGTCATCCCCGTCGTCGCCTCCCACCTCCTTGCCCGCAATCGCGTCGTGATGGACCTCTTCCGCGCTGACCCGTTTCCCGACCGCCCGCCGACCATCATTCGGATGCGCGGCTACCGACTCTCGTTCACCAGTCTGGAAACCCAGCGCCGCACCGGCGACTACTGGCACAAGGAGCCCGCCGGCGACTACCTGCCCGCGCTCTACCTCACGCCGCGCGGCGAAATCGCCGAGTGCGATCTCGCCCCTGTCGATGCCGCGCTGCAGCGCCGGGATATCGGCACCGCCCTCGCCCTCCTCGAACAGCAATTTGCCGTCGGCAACGTCGACGCCGGCCTCCGCCTTGCCGACCTCTACGCCCGCGGCCTCGGCGTCGCCCGCGATCCCGCCCGCGCCTTCGCGCTCTTCACCGATCTCGCCGCCCGCGGCGAGGTCAGCGCCGCCCACAATCTCGGCACGTGCTACGAATACGGCGTCGGCGTTGCCCCCGATCTGTCCCGCGCCCTCGATCTCTACCGCAACGCCGCCGACCGCGGCTACGCGCTTTCGCTCTACAGTCTCGCTGGCCTCCACGCGCAGGAGAAAATTACCCCGCGCGATGACCTCGCCGGCCTCGTTCATCTCCTCCGCGCCACAGCCCGCGCTCAAGGTGATGACCCCGTCGCCCGCTATGTCCGCGAAGACCGCGCCGGCCATCAGCGTCGTCTCCTTGATCGCATGTCTCCCGCCGACATCGCCACCGCCCGCCAACGCGCCGCGGCTCGCCGTTAAACGAAAAATGGCTTTCCCCCGCGCGTTCCCGCTCAAGTCTTCGCCCTAATTCCGTGGCTCTGCCTCCGCCTACTTCCCCGTCTCCGCTGTCCCGTCTGCTCCCCGCCTCGTGGTGGGCCCGGATCGGTCTCCTTGCGCTCACCGCCGCCGTCCTCGTCACCGTCACGTCCCTCGTCAACTCCGACCCTTCCCGCTCCTCCCCCACCAACCGCCCGATCAAGGCCGACGTCGCCGCCGACCACGTTTCCTCCGACTCCTGCCGCTCGTGCCACCCCGGCAACTACGCGAGCTGGCACGCCTCGTTTCACCGCACGATGACGCAGGTCGTCGCCCCGGGCACCTCCGCCATCGAGCTCCACGGCGTCGAGCTCTCCCACGCCAGTCTCGACTACCGCATTGAGCGCAAAGGCTCCGCCTACCTCGTCCGCACCAAGCCGCAGGGCGCTCCCGCCACCGCCTTCGGCCAACCGCAACAACTCGTCCTCAGCACCGGCTCGCACTCGCTTCAGGTCTTCTGGCTCGAGTCCGGCGACGGCCGCACCGTGGGCCAGTTTCCCTTCGCCTACATAATCGCCGAGCAGCGCTGGGCCCTCGTCAAGGACACCTTCCTCGTCCCGCCGGAACCGCAGGAAGTCTACAGCAAGGGCGATTGGAACGCGTCCTGTCTCAACTGCCACACCACCCAGCCTCGCGCCCGGCTCACTCCCGGCACCGCCACGTTCGACACTCAGGTCGCCGATTTCGGCATTTCCTGCGAGGCCTGCCACAGCGGCGGCCGCGAACACATCGAGGCCAACCGCAATCCGCTCCGCCGCTTCGCCCAACATTTCTCCAGCGGGCCGGACAAGACGATCGCCAACCCCGCTCGCATGGACGGCCCGACGTCCTCGCTGGTCTGCGGCCAGTGTCACTCAATCTGGATGTTCAACTCCCCTGAGACCCAGCTCGCCTTCATGCGCGACGGCGGAAAATACCGCGCCGGCCAGCCCGACCTCGATTTGCGCTGGGTCGCCACGCCCGGCGGCACCGACCACCCCGTCGAACGCGCCTCTCTCGCCAAGACCGATCCTCATTTCTTCGGCGACCAATTCTGGGGCGATGGTCAGGTGCGCGTCATCGGTCGCGAGTTCAACGGCGTCAAAGCCTCCCCGTGTTTCAAGGGCGGCAAATACTCCTGCCTCTCCTGCCACGAGATGCACCCCGCGCAAACCGACGCCGCGACCCTCGAACACTGGCGCACCAACGACCAGATGGCGCCCAAGATGGAGTCCAACGCCGCGTGCCTCTCCTGCCACGCCAAGTTCAAACTCAACCTCCCCGCCCACACTCACCACGCCGCCGACTCACCCGGCAGCAGTTGTTACAACTGTCACATGCCGCGCACGATCTACGGCCTGCTCAAGGCCACGCGCAGCCACGAGATCTCTTCACCCACCGTCCGCGAGAGCACCGAGTTTAATCGGCCCAACGCCTGCAACCTCTGCCACCTCGACCAGCCGCTCGCCTGGACCGCCGCCAAGCTCGGCGAGTGGTATGGCCAGACCGCCCCCGCCCTCTCCGCCGAGGACCGCTCCATCGCCACCGGCGTGAAATGGATTCTCAAGGGCGACGCCGGCCAGCGCGCCCTGATCGCCCACAGCATGGGCGAGCCCGCCACCCAGAAAGCCTCGGGCACCGACTGGCTTTATCCTTACCTTATCTTCGAGCTCAACGATCCCTACGCCGCCGTCCGTTTCGTCTCGTGGAAATCCCTCCAATCGCTCCCCGGCTTCACGGGCTACGCCTTCGACTACACCGTCGATGACGCGAAGCAAAAGGACGCCCTCGACCAAGCCTACCGCAAGTGGTGGTTCGAGGTGCGCAAACCCACCGGTGATTTCCGCGCCCACACCGCCCTCGAGCCCACCGGCATGTTTCGCCAGGAGCTCTTCGACCGCCTCCTCGATCAGCGCAGCAAAAAGAAAATGATGCTCGTCGAATAACCGCTCGCCCTTCTTCCGCTTCCTTTTCCTTCCGTCGTCTTTCTTCCATGAATTTCTCCGACCGACATCTCCGCTTTGGCTGGTGGTCCTTGTTCACCTTCCTCGCCCTCGGCCTCATCCTCGAGACACTCCACGGCTTCAAACTCGGCTGGTATCTCGACGTCAGCTCCGAGATGCGGCGGCTCATGTTCACGCTTGCCCACGCCCACGGCACCCTCCTCGCCCTCGTCAATATCGCCGCCGGCCTCACGCTCCGCGCCGTCAAAGATTTCACGCTCAAGCCCTCCGCTTCCCACGCCCTCGTCTGGGGCTCGGTGCTCCTCCCCGCCGGTTTCTTGCTCGGTGGCCTCGTAATCCACGATGGCGACCCCGGTCTCGGCGTTCTGCTCGTCCCACTCGGCGCCTTCGCCCTGCTCTTCGGCGTCTTCTCCTTCGCCCGCAGCCTTCCTCGCACCAAATGAAATCCCTGTTCCTCCTGCTCTGCCTCGTCGCCGGCCTCAGCGCCCGCGCCGCCGCTCCCGCCACCACCGCCCTCGTCGGGACGTGGCGCATCGATCTCGCCCGCTCCACCGAGCTGAGCCCGTGGAAGACGTTCGATCTCACCATCGCCCTCGCCGGCGACACCGTGACGCTCGACCGCAAGCTCGCCTGGGGCCGCCGCGATTTCACCGATCGCCTCGTCGTCGACACCGCGAAGCCCGAGACCACCGCTCCCATCGACTGGTGGGCCGACAACCGCCACCTCGGCGCCTACATCGGCGACGACCACACGCGCCGCGTGCGCCCGCAGTGGCTCGACGGCGGTCGCATCCTCCGTCTCAGCACCGACCTCACGCTCGAGACCCAGCAGGGCCCGCGCGCCGTCAACATCCTCAGCGATTTCAAAGTCTCCGCCAACGGCGCCCAGCTCACCCTCACCGAGCTCCGCAGCACCCGCAACCGCCCCGTCGTCTACATCTTCAACCGCGTCGTCGCCGCCACCAAATGATCCTCCTTTCCCGCTCCCTCGGCCGCACGCTCCTCGCGCTCGCCGTCACCGCCACCGCGTTCGCCTTCCTCGCCCCCTGCGCCCACGCCACCCCCGAACCGCGCAAGGTCGACCGCGCCCCCGCCACCGCCACCATCGTCCCGCTGTCCGAAAACTGGCGGCTCGACGGCGATGTCCCGCTGCACTCGCTGCTCATCTCCTTGCAGGGTCTCGCCAACCGCGACTACCCGCGCCTCTACCTCGAATACCCGAAAAACTGGCAGTGGGAAATCGTCCACCCGCTCGAGGGTTTCCTCGAAAAACGCCACGGCGTGAAATTCGACCGCCTCGCCCTCAATGATGCCGACGCCGCCCTCGCCCGCTTCGCCAAATACGCCAAGGGCTACGTCGTCTGGGATCGCGCGGTCCGTTCGTCCCTCACCGTGGCCTTCACCATCGCCGGCCTCGAGGACGCCGTCATCGTCCGCGACGATCTCATCCCGCTCGCCGAGAAACACGGCCTGAAGAAACTCGTCGACCTCCGCGGCCAGTTCACCGGCCAGCCCGACCATCAGATCTACCAGTGGGCCTACGACCGCTATTTCGAGCGCTGCTCCCGCGACTACTATGTCGTCCTCGGCGGCCACGCCGGTATCGAACTCCAACCGGGCATCGGCGACTTCGGCATCATGCAGCGCGCCTTCTTCACCGACCTCTCCGCCAATCCCAAGCACCCCGAGGAGCTCGCCCTCCTCAACAAAATCCTCGGTCGCCAAAATCCCGCCAGCATCGTCCTCGGCTGGCATTCCTACGCCAAGGACACCGAGGGCCAGCACACCACGCTCGTCGGCAATTACGGCCTGAAGATGGAGGGGCTCCACAACCTCCCCAACGTTTCCTTCACCTGCCAGATCCCGCTCACCCCTGATTTCAAGTTCACCAACAATCACTCGGTCGCCCGCGACGCGAAGCTCACCGCCGAGAAAAAGGTCTACGTCTGCGCCGCCGCCACCGACTCCATGGGCATCGGCACCTGGACCAAACCCGGCCGCGGCAAGATCCCCTACACTTGGCAGGTCCTTATGAACTGGGTCTGGATGAACCCACCCGCCCTCCAGTTCTTCTACGAAGACAAGACGCCCAACGATTACTTCATCGGCGGCCTCAGCGGCCCGGGCTACATGTATCCCAAGTCCATCCCCGCGGACAAATTCCCCACGCTCATGCGCGATGCCCGCGACCTCATGGCCCGCCTCGATTTGCGCGCCCTCGAGATCATGGACTACTCCGAGGGCAACCGCCACGTCGGCAACACCGACCTGCCCAAGGCCGTCGTCGACCGCTACTATCAGGAGTTCCCCGATGTCCTCGGCTTCATCAACGGCTACGGCACAGCCCGCACGTTCGATCTTCGCGACACCCGCCCGATGATCAGCTACGACTACTACCTCGATGTCGCCCGCCCCGTCGAAGAAGCCGCCGCCGACTTGGAAGAGTTGATCCAACTCAATCCCGCCCGGCCCTACTTCCTCATGATGCACATTCGCGAGTCCAACACCGTGGAAAAGGTCAGCCAGATCCTCGATAGCCTCAGCGAGAAGGTCGAGGTCGTCCCCTTGGACAAATTCCTCAAGCTCGCCGCCGGCGCCAAGACCTACCGCACCCGCTACCAGCAGCCGTCCGACCCGATCGACCGCAATCCGTAATCCTGGCTAGGAACCGCCGCTGCGCACTTGCGCGGCGGCGGAGGGCCCGCACTCTTGGTGGCATGACTTCACCCACGGTCTTGCGCCCGGTCTTCGCCGCGCTCGCCCTCTTCGCGGCACTTTCGTCCGTCCTCGCGATGGATCATTCCACGGCCCGCCCGTTCGATCCTCGTGTCTTTGCCGCCTCCGATGCTCCCGGCGGGCTGCCCCCCGGCAGCTTCGTGCCCAATTTCCGCCTCACCGATCACACCGGCACCACCCGCGAGCTGTTCTACGAATCCACGACCAAGGCCGTCGTCCTCGTCTTCACCGGCACGGGCCATCCGCGCGCGCTGCAAACCGCTTCCGCCCTCCGCGCCCTGCGCACCCGCTTCCCTGCCGCCACCGTCACGATTTGGCAGATCGACGCCAACCTCGCCGCCGATCGCGACGCCATCACCGCCGAGCAAGCCCTCTTCAATAACCCCACGCCCGTCCTGATCGACGATGCCCAGATCGTCGCCTCCGAATACGGCGCCAGCCGCCAGCTCGAAGTCTTCGTTATCAATCCCACCAACTGGACACTCTCCTACCGCGGTCCCCTCGACAATGCCGACCCGGCCACGCTCACCGCTCCCACCGTCAATAACACCTCCGACGCCGTCGCCGCCCTCGTTGCTGGCACTGCTCCCGCCGCCGGCACCAGCGTGACGCTGCCGGTTGCCGCCCGCGCCCTTGATCTTCCGGCCGCCACCACGCCCGACTACGCCACCGAAGTCGCTCCCATCGTCCTCAGCCGCTGCGTCTCCTGCCATTCTCCCGGCAACATCGCTCCGCACACGTATTCGAACTTCGCCGAGCTCGCCGCCAAATCCACCGCCATCCGCCAGTCCCTCCTCGTGAAGCGCATGGCGCCCTGGCACGCCGACCCCCGCTACGGTGTCTTTTCCAACACCTCTGCCCTCACTCCCGCCGAAGCCGCCACCTTGTTCGCCTGGGTCCGCGGCGGCGCACCTCGCGGCACCGCCACCACCGATCCACTCGCGATCGCTCCGCCTCCGCCTTCCGGTGACTGGCCCCTCGGCAAGCCCGACGAAATCCTCACGATCCCCACGCAATCGCTCCCTGCCACCGGCAACATCGACTATCGCTACATCACCGTCTCCACCAACGCCACGACCGACAAATGGCTCCGCGCCGCCGTCGTGAAAGCCGGCAACTCCCGCGTCGTTCACCACGCCCTCGTCTTCGACGGCACCCTCCTCGACGTCCTCCTCACCGCGGGCGGCCTCGGCGGTTTCTTTGCCGGCTACGTCCCCGGCTATGAGCAGACTTGGTTCCCCGAGGGCACCGGCAAGCTTCTCAAGGCCGGCGCGCCGCTTACCTTGCAGATGCACTACACGCCGACGGGCAAGCCCGAGACCGACGCCACCCAGGTCGCGCTCTACTACATGAGCGCTCCGCCTGTCCGCGAGCTCCAGACCAAGGCCGCCGTCAACGTCTCCCTCACCATCCCCGCCGGCGCCAGGGAATACGAACGCGAGGCCACGTTCGTCGCGTCCACCACCAAGGATGTCATGCTCTACGAGCTCAACCCGCACATGCACTACCGCGGGAAACGTTTCCGCTTCGACGCCCTTTATCCCGACGGCACAAGCGAGATCCTCCTCAACGTCCCCCAATACGACTTCAACTGGCAGTCCATGTATCGCCTCGCTCAGCCCAAGCGACTCCCCGCCGGCACCACTCTCCGCGTCCGCGGCGCCTTCGACAATTCCGCCCTCAATCCCGCCAACCCCGATCCGCGCGCAGTGGTGCGCTTCGGCGAGCAGACGAGCGACGAAATGTTCATCGGCTACATCAACTACGCCGAACTCACCGACCGCGTCACCACCGCCAAGCCGCCCGTCTTCGCCAACACCGCTGTCGCCCGCGCCCGCGTGGGCCAACCGTTCAGTCTGGCCGTCACCGCCACCAACAGCCCTACCACCTATCGCGCCGCCTCGCTGCCGCCCGGCCTCTCGCTCAACGCCACCACCGGCGTTCTCTCCGGCACTCCCACGACCGCCGGCCGTCGCGCCGTGACGATCACCGCCGAAAACGCCGCCGGCACCGCCGCCACCGTCGTCGACTTCGTCGCCAGCGCGCCCACCGCCGCTCCCGTTTTCACCGTCCAGCCCCAGAGCGTCCGCACCCGTCTCGGTGCCAGCATCACGCTCGTCGCCGCCGCCACCGGCACGCCCAAGCCCACCTACACGTGGCTCTGTCGCGGCGCCGAGTTCTGCAACACCACCGAGCCCGTCCTTGAGCTCACGAACCTCACCGCCGCCTACGCCGGCGACTTCACCTGCGTCGCCACCAATGCCGCCGGCTCCGCCACCAGCGCGCCCGCCACCATCTCGTTCGACTTCACCGGCCTCGTGAATCTCTCCGCCCGCGCCAATGTCGGCACCGGCGCCAACGTCGTCATCCCGGGCATCACCATCCGCGGCACCAAGCCCAAGACGCTCCTCATCCGCGCCATTGGGCCCACACTCGCCGCCTTCGGGCTCGGCGGCACCTTGCCCAATCCGACCGTCACCGTTTTCGACTCCGCCAACCAACCGGTCCTCGTCAACGACGACTGGGGCACTGTGCCCGACGTCGCCGCCTTGCGCACCGCCACCTCCTCGCAGAACGCTTTCGCCCTCGCCGAGGGTTCCCGCGACGCCGCCCTCGTCACCACCTTGCCGCCCGGTGGCTACACCATTCAGGTCGCCGGCCTCGGCACCGGCACCGCCGCCGCCGGTCTCGCCCTCGTCGAGGTCTACGAGCTCGACGCCACGCCCACCACCTTGGTCAACCTCTCCTGCCGCGCCAATGTCGGCGCCGGCGCCAACGTCCTCACGGCCGGCTTCGTGATCCGCGGCACCTCTCCGCGCCGCCTCCTCATCCGCGGCGTTGGCCCCACCCTCGGCAGCCTCGGCGTCACCGGCACGCTCGCCGATCCCAAGCTCGAGATCATCGCGCAAGGCGCCTCTACTCCGCTCGCGACCAACGACAATTGGTCGACCCCCGTCACGCCCTCCACGTCGACCGCCGCCGAGCTCACCGCCGCCTTCAACAGCGTCGGCGCCTTCGCCCTCGGCGCCGCCAGCCGCGATGCCGCCCTCATCGTCACCCTCCCGCCCGGCGCCTACACGGCCCAAGTCAGTGGCGTGGTCGCAACCGCCACCGGCATCGCGATCGTTGAGGTCTACGACCTGCCCTGAGTCGTATACCTGCGATCAGGGCGTAGCTCGTAACGCTGCAGGCGCGGCCTTTCCTGGGCCGCTCTAAGCTCGTCGACCGCGGCGCGGAGTCTTTGTCGCGCGCTTCGTTTCTCGCCCCGCCCCCTCGACGCGCGGTTCGCGACACGAACCGGCCACTTCGCGCGGCCGGTCGCTCGTCCAACTCCCCTGCCGCGCGAGTAGTTTCTCTAACGGCATCGCGCAAGAAATGCGGAGCCGACTCACATTTCTCTCACTTCTCGGGGATCATGGCCGTGTGAACTCAATCGTGGAGGGCTCGTGACGATACGTAGCTATTTTACGCAATGGCTCAGGCACTACATCCCGGTCCGTCACTCATCGCCCTCCCCCGCACGACCGCCCGACCAACCCGCGGTCCGCGAATTTCTGCTCCGTGCGCTTCCCCGGCGATCGTCGGCTAGCGCTCGATTACTGATTCCTCCATGTCGCTTCCTCCTCGCCCGCGCTTCGCCCGCCTTGCCTTCGCTCTCGGGCGCCGGCTACGGGGCGTCGCACCGCGTCGCCTCGGCCTTTCAGCGCCGGCCGTCGCCACGGAGGTAAGGAACGATCTCGCCGCCGCCCTCCCGTCATTTGAGCAAAGCTGCGTCTCGGTCGTCGCCCGGGTCGAGCAGCTCGATCGCGATAGCCAGGCGCTCGTCGCTCATTGCGAGCAACTCCTGCACATCGCCCAGGGCCGCGACGAGGGCGAGAACCTCGCCCAGACGACCATCGCGGTGCTCAGCGGCCCCCTTCACTTTGTCGATGAATGCACCCGCCAGCACGACGACCTCGTCGGCCTCCTGCGGCGCTGCGAAGATCAGACGCGGCGTATGCTCAGCGTCCGCCGTCGCATGCAGGAGACGCTCGCGCCGCTCGCGTGCATGACGTTCTTTTTCAAGATCGAGTCCGCCGGCCTCGACGAGGCCTCGCGCGAAACCTTTCTCAACGTCACCGCTGAGATCGATCGGATGCGCGCCTTGGTCGACGAGACGTTCGCTCAAAACGCCGAACTCCTCGCCTCGACCCATGCCACGCTCGCTCGCGTCCGCCTCCGCCTCGAGCAGGACCTCACCGCCCAGGCCAAACATATTCGCACCCGTCGGCTCGAGATCGATCAGGCCATCCAGACGCTCGAGGGGCAGCTCGGCGCCACCAGCGCGAGCGACGCGGAGCTCCATCGCCGTAGCCGCGCCATCGCCGCTGACGTCGGCCGTATCGTGCAGGGACTCCAATTTCAGGATATCGTGCAACAGAAGTGCGATCACGTCCTTACCGCCCTCGAGGAGTGCTGCCAGGCCGACCCCGTGTCGGCGCAGGCCGTAAAACTCGAGGCCCTCCAACTCGACGGCGCCGCCACCGACCTCGCCGCCGGCCACACTGCGGCCCTCGCCAGTTTCACTCAGATCACCGAGCACATCTCCCTCGTGCACGCCGGCACCCGCGATCTCGGCGCGGCGGAGGGTCTGACCCCGGCCGCCGACGCGATGATCCGCACGTTGCATTCCTCGCTCGCCGAGGTGCACACGATTGTCGGTCAGCTCGCCGACCTCACCCGGCAAACCCACGAGGCCGTGCGCCCCGCCGGCGATCTCGCCGGTAATCTCTCCTCCACGCTGAGTGAGCTCGCGATGCAGATCCGCCTCATCGCGCTCAACGCCCAGATTCGCTCCGTGCAGATCGGCGAACGCACCGGGCTCGAGGTTCTCGCCGCCCGCACCGCGGAAATCTCCCGTGAGATTAATGACCTGAGCGACGAGTCCGCCCGCGACCTTGTTCAGTTGCGCGCCGCCATCGAAGCCATGCTCGCCGCGTTTGGCGCCATTCAGCAATCCGGCCAGGAACAAATCAGCGCCCTGACCAGCGCCCGCTCCACCACCGAGCAGAAGCTGCAGGGCGTCCGTGATCACGCCCGTGCCGCCGCCCAGCAGATTACCCGGCTCACCACCGAATTGAGCACCTCGGCCCAGGAAGCGGTCGCAGAGGTGGGCGCGTTTCCCGTGCTTCGCGACGCACTCTCCACCGCGTCTTCTCGCTTGCTCGAGCTCGCCGGCGAGCTCGGTCACTCCCCTGCTGATACCGCCGATTTCGCCGCCTCCACTCAGCGATACACCATGGCGTCCGAGCGCGAGACCTACGAGCGCCTCACCGGTATCGCACCTGCAGCGTCCGCTTCCGCGCCCACGATTCTATCGGCGACCACCGCTGCCGTCGCAGCCACGGCCACCGCTCCGGACGAGTCCTCCGGATCGACGCCGGCCGCTGCCGCCCAAGCTGCCCCGTCCTCCATTGAGCTCTTTTGACGCCCGCGCTCAACCGCTCCTTCAGCCCGTCCCCTTCCAACCGATTAACCCCCCATTCCGGCCATGAAACGCCTCGCTCTCGCCGTTGATGACGCGCTCACCATGCGCAAACTCGTCGCCTTCACGCTCCGCTCCGCCGGCTTTGATGTGCTCGAAGCGCAGGACGGTGTTGCCGCCCTCGAAGTCCTTCGCACGAACGCCGTCGATCTCATTATCACCGACGTGAACATGCCGCGCATGGACGGCATCACCTTCACCCGCGAGGCCCGCCAGACGCCCCATGGCCGCGGCATCCCGATCTTGGTCCTCACCACGGAATCCGACGCCGAGAAAAAGAACCTCGCCCGCGCCGCCGGCGCCACCGCCTGGATCGTCAAACCCTTTCAGCAACCCCAACTGCTCGCCCTCGTTGGCCGAGTCATCCCGGGCTCCGTCCCCACTCCCGCGTGAACCAAGATCTCCAGCAACAATTCGTCCGTGACATGCTCACGGAGAGCTACGATGGCCTCGATCGTTACGACCGTGCCATTCTCCTGCTCGAGCGCCAGGCAGCCGACACCGAGACGCTCAACGACATCTTTCGCGTCGTCCACACCCTCAAGGGCACCGCAGGCTGCCTCGGGTTCCATCGCATCGAGAAACTCGCCCACGCCGGCGAAAACCTGCTCGACGCCCTCCGCAACGGACTCCTTGCCCCGACTCCCGCCATCGCCAGCGGTCTCCTCCGCCTCTCCGACGGATTGCGCACACTCCTCCAAACCATCGAGGCCACGACGACCGATGCAGGCGCCGCCGATCACACCGCCCTCATCGCCGATCTCCACGATCTGCGCCTCAATCCCGCGGGCCCTGCCGCCTCTTCTCCTCCCGCGCACGAGCCTCTTCCTGCCGCCGATCCCACCCCGGCCGTGAGTGACCTCGCGTCCGCCGCCGCTCCGGTGGATCCCGCCGCGGAAACCTCTGCCCTCTCCGACGGTGAGTCTGCCACGTGGGGGCTCTTTGATCCGTTGCCGGACGCCGCGCCGGCCATCGCCGCTCACGCCGCCGCTACTGCGCCCACGCCCAGCGCTGCTGCTGCCCGGGTCTCGCCCGCTCCTGCTGCGCCGAGTCCCACCACTCCCGCCGTCGGCGAGACGAGCGGCCGCAACAGCGCACTCGCTGCCAGCTCCGTCCGCGTCGACGTCGCCTTGCTCGATCGGCTCATGAATCTCGTCGGCGAGCTCGTGCTCTCGCGCAATCAGCTCGTGCAGCTCGCCCAGACTCGCCACCTGCGCCCCGAGGCCGTCACGGAGATTTCCCAGCGGCTCAACCTCGTCACGACCGAGTTGCAGGAGGGCGTCATGAAGACGCGCATGCAGCCCATCGGTAATATCTGGGGCAAGTTCCCCCGCATCGTCCGGGATATCGCCCACGAGCTCGGCAAACAGGTCCGCCTCCAGACCGTCGGTAACGAGACCGAACTCGACCGCACGATCATCGAGTCGATCCGCGATCCGCTCACCCACATTATCCGCAACGCCATCGATCATGGTATCGAGTCACCCGAGAAGCGCAGCGCTGCTGGCAAGACCGCCGAGGGCCAGCTGCTCATGCGCGCCTATCACGAGGGCGGCCAGGTCAACATCGAGATCATCGATGATGGCGCCGGCCTCAATCTCGCCCGCATCCGGCAAAAGGCCGTCGAGAAGAAACTCATGTCCGCCGAGGAGGCCGCCCGTCTCTCCGACCGCGAAGCTACCAATATTGTTTTCCTCCCCGGCTTCTCCACCGCCGAGCAGATCACCAATGTCTCCGGTCGCGGCGTCGGCATGGACGTCGTCAAAACCAACATCGAGAAGATCGGCGGCTCCGTCGATATCCAGAGCGCCTTTGGCCAGGGCACCACGATCAAGATCAAGATCCCGCTCACGCTCGCCATCGTCCCCGCCCTCATCGTGCGTGCCGGCGGCGACCGCTTCGCCATCCCCCAAGTCAGCCTGCTCGAACTCGTCCGCCTCGAAGGTGCCGCCGCGACCGCCGCACTGGAAAAGGTCTACGACACTCCGGTTTTCCGCCTCCGCGGCCACCTGCTGCCCCTCATCTTTCTCCATCGCGAGCTGAAGCTCCCGGGCCCGACTCAACTCGACGCGGTTAACATCGTCGTGCTCCAGGCCGATCAGCGCACCTTCGGCCTCGTGGTCGACGATATCTGCGACACCGAGGAGATCGTCGTGAAGCCCCTCGGCAAGCACCTCAAGAGCCTGCCGATGTTTGCCGGCGCCACCATCATGGGCGATGGCCGCGTCGCCCTCATCCTCGATGCCCTCGGGCTGGCCCAACACTCCCGCGTCGTCTCCGAAGCGCACGAGCGCGCCCGCACCAGTGCGGTGTCCGACGATGGCTCCAGCCAGTCGGCCCATCTCACGCAACTCCTGCTCTTCTCCCTGCCCGGCCGCGCGCGTCTCGCCCTTCCACTCGATCAGGCCGCGCGCCTCGAGGAGATCGCACCGAAGTCCATCGAGACGTCCGGGGCCCGTGAGGCCGTGCAATACCGCGGTCAGATCATGCCGCTGCTCCGTCTGGGCCGCTATTTGCCCGGCGCCGAGGACCCCGCGGCTACCGGCGAGTCGCTGCAGGTGATCGTCTACCAGCACGCCGGCCTGTCCATCGGCCTCGTGGTCGGTCACATCCACGATATCATCGCGCAGGAGCTGGCGATTCAGCCCGGCTCTGCCGCACCTGGTCTCGTCGGCTCGGCGGTCATCCAGGGCCACATCACCGACCTCGTCGACATCCCTGCCATTCTCCAATCCGCCGGTCTCTCGTTCGCCCACGCCGCCTGATCCCCATGAGTGCTCTCCAACAACTCTGCACCTTCTACATCGCCGATCTCTTTATCGGGCTCGATGTGCTCAACGTTCAGGAAGTCCTCCGCCCGCAGGAGCTCGCCCGCGTCCCCCTCGCGCCGCCCAACGTCGAGGGCCTCCTCAACCTCCGCGGCCATATCGTCACCGCGATCGATCTTCGCCGCCGCCTCGGCTTTCCCGCCCGCGCTCCAGACGCCGAACCGATGTTCATGATCGTCCGCACCGCTGATGGCTTCGTCGCCCTCCTCGTCGACCGCGTCGGCGATGTCATCGAAGTCGACGAATCCACCTTCGAACCCACCCCCGACAATATCCCCGCCGCCACCCGCACGCTCATCGCCGGCGTGCACAAACTTCCCCAACGCCTCCTCCACCTCCTCGACGCCACCCAAGCCGCCCTCCCTGCCCTCGCCGCCTGATCCCCTTCAACCAACCCAAACGCTCGAAACCCAAACCGCCATGATCACCCCCTCCGCCCAGACCACCCTCGGACAAAATCGCTCGAAACAAAAGTCCCGCGCCGCCGCTCCGGCCCCGGCCCGTCGTGCTGCCAAAGCCCCCAAGACCACCGCTCGCGGCGCCGCCACGACTACAATCTCCATCGCTGAGCTCAACGCCCTGCGCAGTCAGGCCGCCGCCGTCACGGCCGTGCAGGCCGTCGCCGAAGTGGACCTCAAGGGCCAGATTCTCTCGGCCAATGACAACTTCCTCCAGATCTTCGGCTACACCGCCGCTGAGCTGGTCGGCCAGTCGCACCGCCTGCTCGTCGCCACACCGGAGCGCGACTCCGCGACCTACCAACTGCTCTGGACCGAGGTCGCCAAGGTCGGTTGCCACACCGTCGAGCGCAAACGCCTCACCAAGGATGGCCGCACGCTCATCGTCCAGGCCACTTACCAGCCCGTCTCCGGCGCCGACGGTAAGCCTGCCAAGATTCTCAAATTCGTCACGGATATCACGGCCCAGCGCGCCCTCGCCGATCAGGTCGCCGACCTCAAGGTCCGCGCCGACATCATCAATCTCACCAGCATCGTTTCCGAGTCCGACCTCAAGGGCGACATCCTCAACATCAATGATAAGTTTATGGAGGTGTCCCAATACAGCCGCGACGAGCTCATCGGCCACCCGCACAACACCACGCGCCATCCCGATATGCCCAAGGAGGTCTTTAAGGAGCTCTGGGCCACCATCGGCCGCGGCAAGATCTTCCGCGGCGTCGTCAAAAATCGGAAGAAGGACGGCTCCCCCTACTACGTCGACGCCGTCATCGCCCCCGTCCTCGGTGAAAACGGCAAGCCCCGCAAATACATCGGAGTCCGCTACGATATCACCGAACTCGAACTGGAGCGCCAGGGCATGCGCGGCGTCCTCGCCGCCATCGACAGCGCCTACGCCTACATCGAGTTCGACACGTCGGGCAACATTCTCACCGCCAACAAAAACTTCCTCGATGCCCTCGGCTACGCCCGGGATGAGGTCGTCGGCTCCCACCACCGCATGTTTGTCGACAAAGCCTTCGCCGGCTCGCCCGACTACGCGAAATTCTGGGAAGAACTCAAAGCCGGTCAGAGCAAGGTCGACACCTTCAAGCGCATCACCAAATCCGGTCGCGAGATTTGGATTCAAGCCGTCTACGCCCCCGTCAAAGACGAGAAGGGCCGCGTCACCAAGGTCGTGAAGATCGCGACCGATGTTACCACCACGAAGATCTCCGCGATGAACAACGCCCGCCAGATCGAGCAGGCGAATCGCACGCAGGCCGTGATCGAGTTCACCGCCGAGGGCACCATCCTCAGCGCCAACCACAACTTCCTCAATCTCACCGGCTACAGCATCGAGGACATCAAGGGCCGCCACCACAGCTACTTCGTCGATCCAATTTTCCGCGAGAGCGCCGAGTATCGCCAGTTCTGGCGTGACCTCAACGAGGGCAAATTCCAAACCGCCGAATACAAGCGCATCGGCCGCGGTGGCCGGGAGATTTGGATTCAGGCCACCTACAATCCGATGTTCGACGTCAACGGTCGCGTCGACCGCGTCGTCAAATTCGCCACCGACATCAGCGGCCGCAAACAGGCCGAGGCTAATCTCGCCAGCACCATCACCGCCATCGCGACGAACTCCCAGACGCTCGCCGCCGCCTCGGAAGAACTCTCCGCCACCGCGCAGACGATGAGTGCCACGTCCGAGGAGACCGCAGCGCAATCCGGTGTCGCCGCCGCCGCCGCCGAGCAGGTCAGCAAGAACGTCACCACGGTCGCCACCAGCGCCGAGGAGATGAGCGCCTCCGTCAAGGAGATCGCCAAGAACGCCTCGGAGGCCGCCCGCGTCGGCTCCACTGCCGTCAAGGTCGCCAACGATACCAACGACACCGTCGGTAAACTCGGCGAGAGCAGCACCGAGATCGGCAAAGTCATTAAGGTCATCACCTCGATCGCGCAGCAGACCAACCTCCTGGCGCTCAACGCCACCATCGAGGCCGCCCGCGCCGGTGAGGCCGGCAAGGGCTTCGCCGTCGTCGCCAACGAGGTCAAGGAACTCGCCAAGCAGACCGCCGCCGCCACGGAGGACATCTCCGCCAAGATCGAGGCCATCCAGGCCAACACCAAGGGCGCCGTCTCCGCCATCGCCGAGATCTCCGGCATCATCACCCGCATTAACGATATTCAAAATACGATCGCCAGCGCCGTGGAGGAGCAATCCGCCACGACCAACGAGATCGCCCGCAACGCCGCCGAGGCCGCCAAGGGCGCGACCGAGATCACCAAGAATATCGCCAACGTCTCGCAGGCCGCGAAGAGCACGTCCGAAGGTGCCTCCAACACCCTCAGCGCCTCTTCCGAGCTCGCTCGTCTCGCCGCCGATCTCACCAAAATCGTCGACGCCGCCAAGATCAAGTAACCCTCGTCCCGTTCCACCGCGCGACGGTGCTCCGCTCCGTCGCTCCCCGCTCCTCCGATGCGAATTCTCATCGTCGATGATTCTCACGCCATGCGCACCATGCTACGGGTCTTTACCGGTCATCTCGGCCACGATACGGCCGAGTGCCCGGACGGCCTCGCCGCCCTGGAGCACCTGCGCGAGCTCAACGACTACGACATCGCCCTCATCGATTGGGACATGCCGCGGCTCAATGGCATCGAGCTCATCCGCGCCATCCGCAATTTCCCGGAATTCGACGGCATGAAGACGCTCATGGTCACCGCGCAGGTCTCCATCGAAAAGGTCGCCGAGGCGCTCCACGCCGGAGCCGATGACTACCTCATGAAGCCCGTCGATCAAAAGATGCTCGCCGAGAAACTGCGGCTCCTAGGCATCACCTCTCCCGTGTCATGAGCAAGACTCGTATCCTCGTCGTCGACGATGCCGTCGTCATGCGCCGCCTCCTCACCGAGGTCGTGCAGAGCGACCCGCATCTCGAGCTCGCCGGCACGGCTCCCAACGGCCGGATCGCCCTGCAAAAAATCACGCAGGTCAATCCCGACCTCATCACGCTCGATGTCGAAATGCCCGAGCTCGATGGCCTCGCCACCCTGCGCGAGATCCGGCGCACGCATCCCAAGCTTCCGGTCATCATGCTCTCGTTGCTCACGCAGCGCGGGGCCTCCTCTACCCTCGAAGCTCTCGCCGCCGGTGCCAACGACTACGTCACCAAGCCCAGCGAATCCACCAACCTTGTCGAAAGCATCAACCGCCTCGCGGCCGAGTTGTTGCCCAAGATTCACGCGCATTGCCCGCGCACCCCGCGGCCGGCGCTCAAGCCTACCACCGCCACCCGCCGCGCCGGCGGCTTCGCTCCGGCCGAGCTCATTTGCGTCGGCATCTCCACCGGCGGACCCAACGCGCTCGCCGACCTCTTCAAACAGATTCAAACCCCCATTCCGCTCCCGCTGGCCATCGTGCAGCACATGCCGCCAATGTTCACCCGCCTGCTCGCCGAGCGTCTCAATGGCGTAGGCGGTGCGTTTCGTTGTCAGGAAGCCGCCGAGGGTGACGTCATGCGCCCGGGTCACGCCTACCTCGCCCCCGGCGGTCGCCATCTCGCCGTCGTCCGCCAGCCCAACGGTGACTTCGTCGCCCGCCTCAACGACGCCCCGCCCGAGAATTCCTGCCGACCGGCCGTCGACGTCCTGTTTCGTTCCGCCGCCGCCACCGGCGCAGGGCTGCTCGGCGTGATCATGACCGGCATGGGGCAGGATGGACTTCGCGGCTGCCAAAACATCGTCGATCGCCACGGCCAGATCGTCGTCCAGGACGAGGCCACCTCGGTCGTCTGGGGCATGCCCGGGGCCGTCGCGCAAGCTGGTCTCGCCCATGCGATCCTTCCGCTGGCCCAGATCGGGGCTGAAATCACCCGCCGCTCCACCGCACTCGCCTGCTCCGCGCGATGATCACTCCTCCCGCCGCCGACGCGATCACGCCGCAGAACTTCCACTTCATGCAGGAAGTTCTCCGCCAGGATGCCGCGATCGTCATTGAGGCGGGCAAAGAGTATCTCGTCGAAAGCCGGCTCAATACCCTCGCCGCGCGCTACCGTTTTTCCGGCGTAAATCAGCTCGTCGACACCCTGCGTCTCGCCCCCGGCACTTCGCCCCGGCTTCGCCTCGATTCCGTCGATGCCCTGACGACCAACGAAACCTATTTTTTTCGCGACTTGGATCCGTTCGACGCCCTGCGCGATCACCTCATCCCGCAGTATCGCCAGCAGCACCCCGGTCAGCCCCTCCACATCTGGTCCGCCGCCAGTTCGACCGGTCAGGAGGCCTACAGCATCTCGATGCTCGTCTCGGAGCATTTCCCCGATCTCCCCGTGACG
>CANGHW010000081.1 GCA_947453695.1 Opitutia bacterium | reverse complement strand
TTCGTGCTCCACTTTATCCCGACCAGTTCCAGTTGGCTCAATCTCATCGAGCGCTGGTTTGCTGAACTCGAACAAAAGGCCGTCCGACGCGGGGCCTTCCGCAGCGTCGAAGAACTCCAGCGTGCAATCGATGAGTTCCTTGCGGCGTGGAACGATGAACCGGTGCCCTACACCTGGACCGCGAGTGTCGAACGCATCCTCGCCAAGGTCGAACGATGCCGCCACCGCCTCGAACAGATCAGGCCGGGCTGCACTCTTCCGAGCACTCGGACCCGCTCTCTCGCAGACCTACAATAATGGCATTTATTTGAGGGACACTACACTAGCACGACCGCCAGCGGCCACAGATACGGACGCAATTCCCGCAGATCGAGGTCCCTCACTTTCAGCGGCCCAATCCATTTCTCGTGCAAGCGCGCAAACTCCCCGCGCTCATGCAGCACCCACTGCGCCTCGTTCACCCGCCGCAAGAGCGCCGCGTCCCCTTTCTTCACGGCCATGTGATACTTGTAGAGCAGCCCCGGCAACGCGACGTCCTCACGCACCACGCGTTCGAATCCGCGCTCGCGGACCAGTTTCTCCGCCACGAGCGCAACATTGATGGCTGCATCACACCCTCCCTCGTTGACCAACCGGAGCGCCGCCTCTGTCGAGTCCACCGGCACAATCTCCACTTTCCACTCCGGATGGGCCCGCAAGTAGTCGTGGGTCACCGCGCCACGCGTCACCGCCACCCGCCGCCCCGCCAGATCGTCCAGCGTGCGCAACCGCCCACCGTCCCGCCGCCCAAACATCGCGCCCTCGAGGACTAAATAGTGCAGCGCAAAATCCATCGTCTTGGTCCTTTCCTCGGTAAACACGAGGGAGGCCACCAGATCCACCCGGCCATCCGCAAACTCCGACCATAGCCGCTCCTTCGCCCCAGTCACATACTCCACCTGAAATCCCGCCTCGCGCGCAATCGCCCCGACATAGTCCGCCGCAAATCCCGTCGGACGTCCTTGCTCATCGAGATACGCCACGGGCCGCACGACCGAATCAAACGCCACGCGCACCACCTCCCGGCGAGCCGCTTCCTGTGCGCCAACCACACCGATCAACAGACCAACCACCAGCAGCGCACGCAGCTGCGCCCGGCCATCGGACGTTTTCCTCCAAATGCGAAAAAACGTGCGCACCGTTATTTCTAGTCGAAGCGGGATAGGCGACCCGCTGACACCATAGCAGAAAATCGTCTGAAGCAACGGCCGAATCCCGATTCCTCCCCACTCCGAGTTTTCCGTTGCCCGCCCGCCCCCGCCCGCAATCAACTCCTGCCGCGCATCCTCCCTTCCCCGACGCGCGTCTACTGCTCACCTCATGAACCTCCGCCCCCTCACCCTACTTGTCCCGCTCATCGCCTGCGTTGCGTCAGCTCACGCGGCCAACAACGAGCTCACCGCCGCCGAAAAGTCCGCCGGCTGGACGCTTCTCTTCGACGGCAAGACCCTCGATGGCTGGCGCCCCTATGGCAACAAGCCCGCCGGCGGCTGGGAAGTCGTCGACGGCACGCTCCACGCCATCGCCAAAGTCAAAGGAGTCGAACTCATCACCGAAAAGAAGTTTCACGACTTCGAATTCTCCTGGGAGTGGAAACTCCCCGAAGCCGGCAACAACGGCGTGAAGTATTTCGTCACCGAGGCCCGCCCGTCCGCCCCTGGCCACGAATACCAGATGCTCGACGACGCGCGTCACCCCGACGGCAAGATCGGGCCTCATCGCCAGACTGCCGCGTTCTACGACGTCATTCCTGCCACTGCAGACAAACCCATGAAGCCCATCGGCGAGTGGAATGCCTCCCGCATCATCGTCAAAGGCAACCACGTCGAACACTGGCTCAATGGTAAGAACGTCCTCACCTACGAACTCGGCAGCGATGTCGTCAAAGCCGGTCTCGCCAAGAGCAAGTTCGCGAAGTTCGCCGACTTCGGCACCAAGATCGACGGCCACATCATGCTCACCTACCATCAGGACAACTGCTGGTATCGGAACATCAAGATTCGCGAGCTGAAGTAGTCGGCCTTCCCCGCGGTGAAGCTCCGCCGCAGTCTCCTTTCCTGCCTTCAGGCGGTCGTGCTCGCCACGACCGCCTTTTCTGCGTCCGCACCGTCCGCCCCACTCCCACCCGACCTCGCACCGTTCTTCGTCGCCCCGGAATCTGCCTTCGCCACGCCCGACTCCCGCCGCTCCCCACTCCTCCTGGCCGACGGCACCCACATCACCACTGCCGCCGAGTGGGAAAAAGAACGCGCCGCCATCCGCGCCCGCTGGTTCGCGCGCATGGGGCCGTGGCCAGAACTCCTCACTGCGCCCCGCTTCGAAATCGTCCGCACCGAGTCCCGCGAAAACTTCACGCAGCAAACCCTCCGCCTCGAACTAGCCCCCGGCTATTTCCAGACCGCCCTCCTCCTGCTGCCCGCCGGCCCCGGTCCGTTTCCCGCCGTCGTCGTCCCGTTCTATGAACCCCATACGAGTGCCGGCCTCGCCACCACCCCCACCGGCGCACCGACGAAACCGCACCGCGACTTTGGCCGCCAACTCGTCCGCCGCGGCTTCATTGCCCTCTGCCTCGGCACACCCGGCGGCGACGCCTACAAACCCGACCAAGCCGGTGCTACCTGCCAGCCCCTCTCCTTCCTAGCATACATCGCCGCCAACGCCCACACCACCCTCGCCCGCCTCCCCGTCGTCGACCCCGCTCGCATTGGCATCGTCGGCCACTCCTACGGTGGCAAGTGGGCGATGTTCGCTTCGTGTCTCTACGACAAATTCGCCGCCGCCGTCTGGTCCGACCCCGGCATCGTCTTCGACGAAACACGCACCAGCATCAACTATCAGGAACCGTGGTATCTCGGCCTCGATCCCGCCCTCACGCGCAAACGCGGCCTTGTCTCCGCCACCGCCCCTCGCACCGGAGCCTACGCGCAACTCATCGCCGCCGGCCATGATCTCCACGAACTCCACGCCCTCATGGCCCCGCGCCCGTTCCTCGTCAGCGGCGGCGCCGAAGACCCGCCCAAACGATGGTCTCCGCTCACTCACGCCATCGCCGTCAACCGCCTCCTCGGCTACGACCAACGCGTCGGCATGAGCAACCGCCTCCTTCACGACCCCGACGAGGAATCAAACGCCGTCCTCGTCCGCTTTATTGAGCACTTCCTCGGCAAAAAGTAAGGCGCGGTCTACGATCCGCCCGCTCGCCCCTCCCCGTGGACGCCACAACCCAATCATCTTCGTGCTGGCGACAGCCGTTCTGATTATCGCGTTCATCGTATACGCGGTGAAGCATCCACCCAAGCCAATCGCGGAACGCGTTCAAAATTGGGCAAAAGTTCGCAGTATGGAGATACTCACGTTCGAGGTAAACCCGAGCAACCGTCCTTTTCGACTTTGCTTTGATCCCTTCCAACGCCGCGGTGGGAGGCTCTGCCGGATTGTCGTGCGGGACTCCGACCAGAAAATCCGCGGTGCCTGGGTGCGCTTTTATCACTCCGGGCCTTGGACAAACGACCAAGAGGAGGTGTGGTGGATCACCAGCCCCGTGACCGCTCCCCACGAACAACACGACGACCAAGCGCATTAGTCGCACGCTCACCGGAGAGCACACCCCGCACGCCCCCGGCAGTCAACGTCCACCAAACCCGCCGTTGTCTCTCCCACAGGCGTGGCGCCCCTTCACCGCCACCGCCATCTTGGACGCGACCTGACCCACCGCGCCCGGACTGCATTTTCGTCCTGCCTACCATCTGACCACCATGACCTCCCGCCGCCTGTTTGCCTCCTGTTTGCTCCGCCTTGTCCCCGCTCCGCGTGTCGCGTTCGTCGCCGCCACGGCGCTACTCGCCACCGGGACGACCTTCGCCCAGGCCGCCACTGGCTCGATCTCCGGGCGCATCTACAATCCCGCCACCCGCGAATACGTGCGCAACGCCCAGGTCCGCATCACCGGCACCGATCTCCTCACCGAGTCCGAGGCCGACGGCTCCTTCACTTTCTCCGCCGTCCCCGCCGGCTCGGTCACCCTGCAGGTCACCTACACCGGCTACACCGCCACGCCCGACACCTTCACCGTGACCGCCGGCCAGACCGCCGTCCGTGAAATCTCCATCGCGAGCACGCTCGCCGGCGCCACCGGCAAGGGCACGACCGACGAGCCCCTCAAGCTCTCCGCCTTCGTCGTCTCCAATGAGCGCGAGGGCAATGCCAAGGCCATCATGGAGCAGCGCCGCAACATGAACATCTCCACCTCCGTCGCCGCCGATACCTTCGGCGATGTCACTGAGGGCAATGTCGGCGAGTTCCTGAAATATCTCCCCGGCGTCGAGGTCGAATACGTCGACGGCATCAGCCGCGGCCCGCGCGTCGGCGGCCTCGATCAACAATATGTCGGCGTCACCATGGACGGCGCCGCCGTCGCCAGCGCCGATGCGTTCGTCGCCTACGGCAGCACGCTCAACGGTTCCGCCGGCAGCCAGTCCCGCTCCGTCGGCTTTGAGCAGATGTCGATCAACTCCATCGAATCCATCGAGGTTAGCCGCACGCTGAGCGCCGACATGGACGCCAACTCCCCCGCCGGCTCCATCAATATGCGCACGCGCCGCGCCTTCGATCGCAAGGGCCGCCGCATCGATTGGTCCTTCAGCGCCGGCTTCAACACCCCCGACGCCGCCAACTTCGGCCAGACCCGCGGCTGGGATGACAACCTCCACCGCCAGTGGCGCCCCAACTACCAGCTCGATTACTCCGACGTGTTTCTCAACCAGCGCCTCGGTGTTCGCCTCAGCGTGAGCAGCAGCTCCATCCGCTCCGAGCAGCAATACGTCACCCACACTTACAACAAAACCACCGTCGCCCCCGCGGCCAACGGCACCGGCGGCGACCTCCGCCCCATGGTCCTCACTGGTATCGTCTTCACCGACGGCCCGCGCCTCTCCAGCCGCGCCAACATCACCGCGACCACCGACTTCAAGGCCACCAACCACCTCGTCCTCTCGCTCACCGCGATGTTCAATGCGTTTGAAAACAACGCGCACACCAAGGCCCTCACCTTCAACGCCGCCGCCAACGGCGTGGTCGCCGCCACCGGCCGCCAAAACGTCCTCGGCGACGGCCTCACCGACATCCGCACCAACGGTCTCGCCGCCAACACCTCGCGCAACATGACTTACGGCGGCGGCACCGCCATCAAGCTGACCAACTCCTTCACACTCACGCCGAAGTTCGAATACAAGAACGGCGGCCTCACCCTCGACGGCACCGCCAACTTCTCCCGCTCGAAGAACGACTACGAGACCTCCACCCGCGGCTCCATTCGCGTCGAGACGCTCAATCCCCTCACTGCCGATTTCCGCGCCACGCGCCCCAACGCCAACTCCGCCGAGTGGACCATCGTCCAGACCGGCGGCGCCGATTGGTCGAACCTCGCCAACTACACCAACCCGCGCTCCAACGAGGAAGGCCGCTTCGCCTTCACCGAGATCTACACCGCCGAGACCAACGCCAAATACGTTCTCCCGTGGCGCCTCCCCACCTTCCTTAAATTCGGCGCCAAGTGGGCCGAAGAAAATCGCAAGACCGACAACACCACACCCTACCTCGTCTACAGCTACAACGGCCCTGGCGGAAACATCCTCAACGCCAATGGCACCATCACCGCCACCGGCACCTTCGCCGGGTTCGTCTCGCCCCGACCCTTCAACACCAACATGGGCGATATCCGCGCCCTCACGATTTCCAATCTCCCGCCGCTCACCAACCGCAGCGCCGTCTCGCTCCTCTACCGCGAGCACCCGGAATATTTCTCCAACATCGCCACCGCGGAAAACTACTACACCGCGTTCGTCGCCAATCATCGCGACTTCCGCCAGCACGTGACCGCCGGCTACGGCATGGCCAACACCCGGGTCGGCAAACTCTCGCTCCAAGGCGGTCTGCGCTGGGAGCTAACCGAGTCCGAGTCCCGCGAGTTCGATCCGCTCACCGCCGCTCAGGTCGCCGCCGGCGGCTTTGCGATCTCCACCACCACGCGCCGCGCAACGACGATCCCCGGCATGCAGTATCAATTCTTCTCTCAGCCGCGCACCAAACGCGAAGGCGACTACGCCAATTTCTTCCCGAGCTTGAGCGCGAAATATCTCGTCCGTCCCAATCTCCAAGCCCAGCTCGGTTACAGCTACGCCATCTCCCGCCCGCCCGTCGATGCGCTCGCCGGCGTCTGGTCCATCAACGACCAAGCCCTCCTCATTACCGCGCCCAACCCCAATCTGAAGCCGGAGAAATCCGACAACTACGTCGCCCGTCTCGCTTACTATTTCGAGCCTGTCGGCAGTCTCACCTTCCTCGTGCAGCAGACGGAGATTTCCGACCAACGCATTACCGTCCGCGGCAAGGCCGAGGATTTCGGCTTCGAAAACGACCCCGACTACGCGACCTACGAATACCAGTCGCTCACCAACAACAACACCCTCTACCGCTATCGCAGCATGGAGCTCGGCTATAACCAGAACCTCTCCTTCCTCCCGGGTCTCCTCCGGACGGCCAACATCAACCTCAGCTACACGCGCAACTACGCCAACCAATACTTCCCCGGAGTGACCCCTCAAAAGGTGTCCACTGCGCTCGGCTGGAGTTACCGTCGCCTCAGCCTCCGCGTCGGCGCTGTCTGGCAGGACGACACGCCCTTCACGACTGTCTTCGGCCGCTACCAGCGCCACAACATCAAGGTCGATCTCAGCGGCGGCCTCCGCCTCAACTCCAATGTCAGCCTCTTCTTCCAGGGCCGAAATATCTTCAACGACCCGAACCTCCTCTACGAAGGCGACCCCACCCGCAACATCCCCGCCGCCCTCTACCGCTACGGCAACTACGGCGTAAGCTGGTCGATCGGCGTCAAAGGTAATTTCTAAAAACAAGCAGGGCGGACTTCAGTCCGCCCTTTTACCTTGTTGTGGGGCGGGCTTTACGCCCGCCATCCGTGGGTTGCGACCTAGCCTCACCACGGCCCGCCACCAATGTGCGAGGAGCTTTACGCCCCGACTTTCCCCAGTCCTCCTTCATCCACCCCTCGATGAAATCACTCCTCGCCACGCTCGCCCTCGCTCTCCTCGCGTCGGCCCCTGCTCAGCTCGCCGCCGCCGCCGCTCCCACTCGTGGCAACCTCGACGAGTCCAAGGTCGCCTCCTACACGCTCCCCGACGTCCTCCACCGCGCCGACGGCTCGACCATCACGGACGCCGCTGGCTGGAATCGCCAGCGCTCCGCCCTCCTCGAAATCTTCGCGCGCGAGATCTACGGCCGCGTCCCGGCCAATGTGGTCGCCCAAGGCACCACGAACATGCGTTGGACCACCGCGACCGATCGCACCGCCCTCGGCGGACGGGCCACGCGCAAACAAATCACCTTCTCCTTCAGCGCCCGCGCCGACGCCCCGAAGCTCCACCTCCTCATCTACCAGCCTAATACCGGCACCGCACCCTACCCCGCGTTTCTCGGCCTTAACTATTTCGGCAACCAGTGCGTCAACGCCGATCCCGGCATCACACTCTCGACCGCTTGGATGCGCGCCGCGCCCGAGTATGGCATCGAGAAAAATCGCGCCACCGAAAAGACCCGCGGCGCCCACGCCTTCCGCTGGGAAGTCGAAAAAATCATCGCCCGCGGCTACGCCACCGTTACCGCCTACTACGGTGATCTCAGCCCCGACCACGTCGATGGCCTCGGCGAAGCTATCGGCGGATTTTTTCAGACGGGCACCACGGAGCAGCGTCCCGCCGATTCGTGGGGCGCCATCGGCATCTGGGCTTGGGGCCTGAGCCGCGCCCTCGACGTCCTCCAAGCCGACCGCGAGATCGACGCCACCCGCGTCGCCGTTCACGGCCACTCCCGTCTCGGCAAAGCCGCTCTCTGGGCCGGCGCCCAGGATCCCCGCTTCGCCCTCGTAATCTCCAACGACTCTGGCGCCGGCGGCGCGGCTCTCAGCAAACGCGACTTCGGCGAGACCGTCGCGATGCTCAACACCAACTTCCCCCACTGGTTCGCGCTAAACTTCCGCCGCTACAACGGCCGCGAAGCCGACCTCGCCGTTGACCAACACCAGCTTCTCGCCCTCATCGCCCCGCGTCCCCTCTACGTCGCCAGCGCTTCGCAGGACCTGCATGCCGACCCCAAGGGCGAATTCCTCGCCGCGAAATTCGCCGAGCCCGTTTACGCCCTCTTCGGCAAGCAGGGCCTCGGCGTCGCTGAGCAACCCGCGCCTGATCATCCCGTCGGCGACACCATCGGCTACCACGTCCGCACCGGCGCCCACAACATCCTCGCCTACGACTGGGACCAATACCTCAACTTCGCCGACCGCCACCTCCGCAAAAAATAACGCGCTCCCGCCCGTCTACTGTGGGGCGGGCTTTACGCCCGCCATTTTCGCCTCCGCCTCCTCTCCTCGCTCCCATGAGTCTCCGCCGCATCGCCGCCGAAGCCGGCGTCTCTCCATCCACCGTCTCGCTGGCGCTGCGGCACAGCCCGAAGATCCCGGCCGCCACGCGCGCGCGCATTTTGAAGATCGCGAAGCGCCTAGGCTACCGTCCCGACGGCAAGCTCACCGAGCTCATGGCCCACCTGCGCCTCGCGCGCACGCCCAAGAACGAGGCCTGCTTCGGCGTTGTCTCCCTCTACCCGGACGCCCGCCCGTGGACGCACTCACTCCACCTCACGCGCATCTACGAGGGCATGGCCGCCCGCGCCGAGGCCCTCGGCTACCGCCTCGAACCGTTCTGGCTGCGCGAGCCCAGCATGACGCTCCGGCGCATGCGCTCCATCCTCGACGCCCGCGGCATCCAGGGCCTGCTTTGCTTCGGCAGCCCGCAGCTCGACGAGGCTTGGCCCGCCGAGCTCGATCACTACGCCATCGTCACCCAGGGCCTCAGCATCAAGACCCCGCTCCACCGCGTCGTCAGCCACGTCTACAACGACATGTGGCGCCTCCTCGATAAGGTCCACTCCCTCGGCTACCGCCGCCCCGGCCTCGTCATCGGCCGCTACGAGGAGGAACGCAGCGCCCACGCCTACCTCAGCGTCTACCTCGGCTGGTCGCACCTCGTCCTCGGCTCCCCCGCGGCCATCCCCGTCCTCCAACTCGAGCGCGTCGAGGAGCAGCCCATCGCCTCGTGGTATGCGCAACACCGCCCCGACGTCCTCCTCTTCGTCCATCACTACGACGCGCTCCCGAGCTTCGAGGCCATTCTCCGCCGCCAAAAACTCCGGGCCCCGCGCGACGTCGGCGTCGCCGTCATCAGCCAAAGCCTCGGTGGCACCGAGTTCTCCGGCCTCCAGGAAAACCAGCACCTGCTCGGCTCCTGGGCCGTGGAACTCCTCGTGGCCCGCCTCATGAACCGCGACTTCGGCATCCCCGCCAACCCGCGCATCGAGATGGTCGAGCGCGAATGGATCGCCGGCAGAACCCTCCGCGCCACCCCCGCGTGAATCCCGCCGCCGCCCCCTGTCTCGACGCCCTCGCGGCTCTGCGCCGCGGCACCACCGGCCCGCTCGCCGCGTGGCTGCACGCGCACCTCTTCGATCACGTCCTCCCGTTTTGGACGCGCCACGCCATCGACGACCGCGGCGGCCTCCATACTTGCCTCAACGACCGCGGCGAAATCCTCAGCACCGACAAATGGCTCTGGAGCCAGTGGCGCGCCGTCTGGGTCTTCAGCCGGCTCTACAACCGCCACGGCCGCAATCCCGCTCATCTTCGCCTCGCCCAACACATCGCCGACTTCTGCCTCCGCCACGGTTGGCTCGACTCCGCCGACGGCTGGGCCCTCCTCGTCGCACAGGACGGGAAAGTTCTCCGCGGCTACGAGAGCATCTACGTCGATGCCTTCGCCGTCTACGGTCTCACCGAACTCTACCTCGCCACCCGCGACCCCGCGCACCGCGACCTCGCCTGCCGCACCGCCGATGCCGTCCTCGAGAAACTCCGTCAGCCCTACGACCGCATCCCTCACTTCCCCTATCCGATTCCTCCCGGCGCCAAACCCCACGGCATCCCCATGCTCTGGTCGTTCACGTTCGCCGAGCTCGGCGCCGCGCTCGGCGACGAACGCTACCTGCGCGCCGCCGCCCAGCTCTCCGCTGATATCTTTCGCGACCACTACCGCCCCGACCGCGACGCCCTTTTCGAATTTGTCCGCCTCAACGGAACCAACTTCCCCGCGCCTCAGGGCACCGCGATCAATCCCGGTCACGTCATCGAAGACCAGTGGTTCCAGCTCCACGTGCTCGATCACCTCGCCGACGCCGGCCTCTCCCCCGTCGCGCCCACGCCGCCGCGCGAGGAGATCTATCGCCTTCTCCACCGCCACTTCGAACTCGGCTGGGACCGCACTCACGGCGGCCTCCTCCTCGCCGTCGACGCGGACGACCGCTCGCCCGTCGGCTGGGCTTTCGCCGACACCAAACTCTGGTGGCCGCACACCGAAGCGCTCTACGGCACACTCCTCGCCTGGCACCATACGCGCCGCCCCGAGTTTCTCGACGACTACGAACGCACGTGGCGCGTTTGCCTCGAACATTTCGTTGATTGGGCCAACGGCGAGTGGCGCCAGAAACTCAACCGCACCTTCGCGCCCATCACCGACACCGTCGCCCTGCCGGTGAAAGATCCCTTTCATCTCCCTCGCAGTCTCATGTTCCAGCTCGAGCTACTCGGACAATAAAAACGCCGCCGGAAAAATCCGGCGGCGTTCGTCAAAAGCGTTTCGGTCGAAGACCGCGCCCGCTTACTTCTTCTTTTCGTCGGGCTTCTTGAACTCCTTGTGGCCTTCTTTTTGGGCCTGACCGAGTTCGTCGCAAATCTTGGCGGCCGTCGCGTTGTCGTTGGCCTTCAGAGCGGCCTCGAGCTTGTCGACCTTGGCGTTGAAGTCCTTCATCTTGGCTTGGAACTTCGCGGCGTCCTCGGGCTTCCAGGCTGGCTTCTCCTTGGCGGACTCGATGCCCGCAGCCTTGATCGTGGCAACGAGAGTGAGGGAGTCGGCATTCTTGGAGGCGTCGCTGATCTGGCGCTTCAGCTTGCGGAACGCGCCACCCATTTTGTCCATGTGGCCACCGAGGACGGTTTCATCTTTGTCGCCACCCTTCGCTTTGCCTTCCGCGGCATTGACGCCCGTGACGGCGGCGGCGGAGCAAATGAGGGAGAGGAGGAGGATACGAATTTTCATTTTTGTATTTTGAGGGTGCTGGGAGAGTAGAAGCGGCAAGAGGAATATTTATCCTCCGCCCCGGGGCAATCCCGTTTTCTACCGGGCGACAGACGCGTCTTCTGCCGTTCGGTTCCACATCTTCTGGCATCTTCCGGGTTGCCCGCCCCCCGCTATTCAGGGTCTGATACCCCCACCGGTTACCTCCAACCCGCATTATTCCCTTCCCCCAACCATGCTTACTCGCCGTCACTTCCTCGCCACGACCTCCGCCGTCGCCGCCACCGCCCTGCTCCCGCGCAGCCTGCTCGCCGCCTCCGCCGGCCCCGCCTGGCCCGTGGGCTGTTTCAACCGTCCCTGGACCAAGTGGTCCTACGACGAGACGCTCGATGCCATCAAAGCCGCCGGCTACACCCACACCGGACTGCTCACGCCCACCAAGGCCGACCCCTTTACCAACGCCAACGCCACGCCGGAATACCTCGCCTCGATCAAGCAGAAGATCGCCGCCCGCGGCTTGAAGGTAAACATGACCGCGCTCCGCGTAAACACCGCGCTCGAGCTCCCGGCCGCCATCGCCGACACCCGCAAGCAGATTGAAAACGGCCAGACCGTCGGCGTCGAATTCGCCCTTACCTTCGGCGAAGACAAACCCGAGCGCTACGAAAAGTATTTCAAGATCATGGCCGATGCCGCCGCCTTCGCCCAGGAGCGCGGCATCAAGCTCGTCATGAAACCCCACGGCGGCGGTTCCGGCGCCTCCGATGAGATCGTCACCGCCCTCAAGAAGGTCGGCCACGCCAACTTCAAGATCTGGTATGACGCCGGCAACATCATCTACTACACCGGCAAGGACCCCGTCGAAGAGCTGAAGCCCATTATTCAGCACGTCACCGGCTTCTGCGCCAAAGACTGCTCCGTCGAGGTCGACGCCGCCGGCAAGCGCAAGCCCGACGTCATGATCCAATTCGGCGCCGGTAAGGTCGACTTCACCGCCGTCTTCAAGGCGATGAAGGCCGGTGGCTTCAACGGCCCGGTCATGGTCGAGTGCTGCAAGATCGGCGCGACGCCCGCCGAGACCATGGAGAACGCCAAGGCCAACCGCGCCTTCCTCGCCAAGGTCCTCGCCAGCGTCTGATCGCGCCATCGCGCGCTCCTCCAGACGGCGCCCCGTTTCGGCGCCGTCTTTTCATTTTTAAACGTTTCGCTCCCGCTGCCATGTCTTCCTTCCGTCGCCTCGTCGCTTTCCTCGCTCCGGCCTTCCTCCTCGTCGGCTGCTCCACCAAGTCCGATGCGCCGTGGCCCGTCGCCGCCCCCGCCGCCAAGCCCGCGGCCGCTCCCGCGCGCGTGTTTCCGCCCGAGAAACTCGCCGGCCTCGACAACGAGATCGCCCAGGCCATGGCCGCCAAGCAGATCCCCGGTGGCGTCCTGCACTTCGAGAGCGGCGGCACGTCCTACCAAAAGTCCTACGGCCAGCGCGCCCTCACCCTGACCCCGGAAGCGATCAGCGAAGACACCATCTACGATGCCGCCTCGCTCACCAAGGTCATCGCCACCACGACCGCGGTCCTGCGCCTCGTCGAGCGAGGCAAACTGGAGCTCGATGCCCCGGTCGTCCGCTACCTCCCCGCCTTCGGTCAGCATGAAAAGAGCGCCATCACCATCCGCCAGCTCCTTACTCACATGTCCGGCCTGCGGCCCGACATCGACCTCAAGCCCGCTTGGTCCGGCTACGAGGCCGGTGTCCGTCTCGCCTGCGAAGAGAAACTCCGCAATGCCCCCGGCAGCACCTTTGTCTACTCCGACATCAACTTCATCATCCTCGGCGAACTCGTCCGCCTCGCCGACGGCCGCCGGCTCGATGTCTACGCCGCCGAGGAGATTTTCGGCCCGTTAAAGATGGTCGACAGCTCCTTCAATCCGCCCGCCGCGAAATACCCGCGCATCGCCCCCACCGAGCTCACCGACGGCCAGATGCTCCGCGGCGTCGTGCACGATCCCACGACCCGCGCCATGGGCGGCGTCGCCGGCCACGCCGGTCTTTTCACGACCGCCGCCGACCTCGCCCGCTTCTCCCGCATGCTGCTCAACGGCGGCCAGCTCGAGGGCGCGCGCATCCTCCAGGCCTCCACCGTCGCCGACATGACCCGCGTCCACAACAACGGCTCCGACCGCCGTGGCCTCGGCTGGGATATCGACTCACGCTTCTCCAGCCTCCGCGGCCCGTGGTTTCCTGCCGGCACCACGTTTGGCCACACCGGCTTCACCGGCACGAGCCTCTGGGTCGATCCCGCCACGTCGACGTTCCTCATCTTCCTCAGCAACCGCGTCCACCCCGACGGCAAGGGCAACGCCACCCCCGTGCGCATCGCCCTCAGCACCATCGCCGCCGAAGCCATCGGCCGCGACAAAGACGCCACGCTCAATGGCATCGACGTCCTCGTCCGCGAAGACTTCGCCCGCCTCCGCGGTCTCCGCGTCGGCCTCATCACCAATCACAGCGGTCGCGACCGCCAGGGCCGTGCCACGATCGATCTGCTCCACGGCGCCAAGGACGTGAAACTCGTCGCCCTTTTCAGTCCCGAGCACGGTATCCGCGGCAACGCCGACGCCCACATCGGCGACAGCATCGACGAAAAGACCAAGCTCCCCATCTACAGCCTCTACGGCGACTCCCCCAAGCGCATGCCCGGCATGAGCTCCGCCGACTATGATATGGCGGTCATTCGCGCCCGCGCCCCGAAGCCCGAGCAGCTCGCTGCCATCGATGTCCTCGTCTTCGATATCCAGGACATCGGCGCCCGCTTCTACACTTACTCCGCCACGCTTGGCACCGCCCTCGAAGCCGCTGCGCTCGCGAAGAAGAAGCTCATCGTCCTCGACCGCATCAACCCCATCGGCGGCCGCTTCGAGGGCCCCGTGCAAACACGCGCTCCCAGCTTCATCGGCTTCCACCCCATCCCCGTCCGCCACGGCCTCACCCTCGGCGAACTCGCGAAACTCTTTAACCTCGAGCGCAAGTTCGGCGCCGACCTCGAGATCGTTCGCTGCGAAAACTGGACGCCCACCCGCTGGATGGACTCCACCGGCCTCGCCTGGACCAACCCTTCGCCTTCGATGCGCAGCCTCGACGCCGCGACACTCTACCCCGGCTTTTGCCTCCTTGAGAGCACCTCCGTCTCGATGGGCCGCGGCACGCTCTATCCCTTTGAGCAGGTCGGCGCGCCTTACATCGACGGCGCCAAACTCGCCGCCGCCATGAACGCCGCGAAGATCCCCGGCGTCCGCTTCGAGGCCGTGACGTTCACACCTTCGATGCCGTTCTACCCCGGCCCCGCCGCCTCGCTCAAATACAAGGACCAGGCGTGCGGCGGCATCCGCGCCATCCTCACCGACCGCGATGCCTGCCCCGTCGTCGACATCGGCATCCAGCTCGCCCTCACCGTCCGCCAGCTCTACCCCGACAAGTTCAAAGTCGACGACATGGCCCGCCTCCTCGGCGACGACGAGACGCTCACCGCCCTCAAGGCCGGCGAGTCCCTCGCCCAAATAAAGGCCCGCTGGTCCAAGTCCCTCGGCGCCTACGAGCAGCGGCGCAAGGCCGCCCAGCTCTACTGAGCCCGCGCGGCCGCAGGGATCCGTAGCCGCACGCCTTAGCGTGCGGTCGTCCCCGCGAGAAACCCCACATCCAGCGCGCACGTCGCCCGCTTACCACTCTCCGCGATCAACTCCACGCCGGCCCCGACCGACTTCCCCGCCGCGACCGCACGGATCGTCTTTACGCGATCAAAGCCCTTCGGCACCGCCGCGACTGCCATGATGTAGTTCACCGTCGTGGGCTTCTTCGGATTCAGCGCCACCGTCGTCGGCACGCCACGCTGGCTGATGGGATTCGGCTTCACCGACTCCGCCAGACCGAGGTGAAAATACCCCGTCAGCTCCTCCAGCCCGAGCACCGCCGTGTGCCGCCCGTTCCACGGCGCGTAGTGTCGGCCACCGTTCGACATCCACAAAATCGTGTGCCGCAGCACCCGCGGATCGCGTAGCGCAAACCACACGTGCCCCTCCTCCGCAAACGTCGCCGCTGTCCACGCAAAGGGCAGCGTCGCATCCGCCGTCAGCATCACGAGATCGTCGTAGCCCTTGCGCGCCGGATAGCGCGTCAGGTCCGCCACCGTGCCATCGAGCCGCGGCACGCGTTCAAGCGTCTTGAACACCGCGTCCGGCTTCAGCGCCGAGTAGCCATAATTCTCCGGCTGCTCGAATGGCACCGGCAGCACCTGCGCCGCCGTAAATTTGCTCGTGCTCACCGCCCCGCTACCCGGCGTCTCCGGAAACTTCAGCATCGCGTGATGTCCCGGCGTCATCGGTCCGCCCATGCCCGAGATCACGTTACGCGAGTAAACCGCCGCGTGCCCGTCCACCAGCGTGAGATATTTGTCCACCCGCCCCTTTCGCACCTTCGTCGCCAGACTGGCGCGCAGGGTCACGCTCGACCCGCTTTTCTCAAACGAGGCCAACTCCCACGCCGCGTTCGCCGTCTCGCCATGCGGCGGATGCTTCTCGCCGCGCCAGGGCGTCCCGTTGCCGCCAAAGGGCGCGCAGAAAAAATCGCCGCGCAAAGCGTGCAGCAATCCCGGGAGCCCGGCCTCGATCTTCTCCTCCGCCCACGGCGCCACGGAGTAGGGCGACACCGATTTCTTTCCCACGCGAAACGCCACCGGCGCGAGATGCCCGCCCAACTGCGTAAGATGCGCCGTCACGTGACTCGACTCAAACATCCACGATGGCTGACCAAGGACCGTTTTTAGCGAAGGGGAACTCATGGGACCGCGAGCAAACGCCACCCGCGCAACACGACGCAAGCCCGCAGCGTGTCGCCTCCGCTGGTCGGGCGGACTTTAGTCCGCTCCCTTTCGCCCCGCCTACTTCACCGCCTCCACATACTCGCACAGCGCCCGCATATTCGTGACAAACACTTCCGTGCGGATCGATTCGCCGCCCTTGCCGGCCGACATCCAGCGGCCCTGTGCATTCAGCGCCGCCACCGCCGCCCGCACCCGCGGCTCCAGCGCCTTGGCGCGCGACGCCCGCTGCTTGTCCGTCGGCGCCACCGCTGCCTTCCGCTTCGCCCCGACCGCCTCGCGTCCGTCCTTCGTCACTTGCTCGTAGAGCGCGATCGCCGCCGGCACGCCATAGCTGCCCTTCCACGAGTAGCCCGTCTGCCGCTCCGGCGACAGGTCCTCGACGCGGTAGTAGATCTTCCCGTCCCGGTCGCCGTAGATCGGCTTGTTGGTGCCGAGCTCATACATCCGTGCCCACACGCCCGGCGCGACCTCCGAGCGCCGATACCACGCGATCGCGCGCGGCAGCGGCGCGAGAAACTTTTCGTCACCGGTCTCAATATACAGATCCAACAGCAGGTGCATCGCCCCCGCACCTTCGTTCGAGCACAGGCCCGGCGGCTCAAACGCCCGCGCCCACGCCGGCTCCATTTGCGGATTGTATTGCTGTGCCCAACCCGGCTGCGGCTCGGGCAACTGCGCCGCGATGAGAAACTCCCCGCCCCGCAGCGCCGCCGCACGATACTCCGGGTTCCCGAGGCGCTTGGCTGCATCCAGCAGCGTCACCACGCAGTCATGGTGCGCGTTGTCGTTCAGCGTGTAGTGCCCGTAGTAATTCTCCTTTTGGTGCGTGCGCGACCACTCCTTGGGAAAACTCGCCGCCTTCACCGGATGCGTCCGCGGATCTGCAGGCACGCCGTTCCATCGCTGCGGCCAGCCGCCGTTGGGCAACTGCGCCGCGATCAACTTCGCGAGCCCGTAGTCCCGCGCCTCGCGGATGCGCCCGTCGCGCGATTCGTTGCTCCCCTTGCTCGCGTCCGCCACCGCCAGCAGCAGCCGCAGTGCGCTTTGCGAGGTGTCGTCGTCATAGGTCGAAACGTTTTTCCGCTTCGCCGCTTCGGCCGCGGAAATCTTGCCCACGTCGCTACGCCGATACCATGCCGCGCTCAGCTTTGGATCGAACTCCACGAGGTAGTCCCACCCGCCCGACTCCAGTTGCCCCGTAGCGAGTGCATCCGCCGCCGCTTTCGCCGCTTCGAGATACTGCGGATCTTTCGTCGCCTCATACGCCCGCAAAAACGCCATCCCCACCGACGGCGTGCCCGGCGGCTGCACCCAGATCTGCGTGGCAGTCGCCTTGTTTTCCCCCGCGCGCTCCTTCAGGTCTGCCGAGTAGCGCCACAGGTAGCCACCCTCGGTCGCGATCGCGCGCATCGCCGTCGTCGCCCGCTCCATGGTCGCGCGCACCTCCGCAGCCAGCGGCTCCGCCGCCCGGATTCCCCCGCTCGCCAGGCCCGCCCAGACCATCACGACCCAAATCGGGGAAAAGATTTTCATGGTGCGTCAGCCTTGTTTTTCATCGCCCGAAAGCAACCCATCGTCACGCTCCTCCGTCGAGCCGCGCGCCCCCACCCGCCCGGCGTTGGTCGGCTCCCGTAGATCTTTCTCCGTCTCAACCTATACCCACATGAATCGTCTGCTCCTACTCGTCTCCGCGCTCTGCGCGTTTGCCACCGCCGCCTCCGCCCAGGATTGGGCCAAGCCCCGCCTCGAGAAAACCACCCGGCACTACGAATACGTGAAGGTCATGAACGGTTCCCGCGAGGTCACCGCCTTCATCACCTATCCCGAGGTGAAGACCAAGGCCACCGCCCTCGTCCTCATCCATGACAACCAGGGCCTCACCGATTGGGCCCGCAGCATGACTGATCAGGGCGCCGAAGCCGGCTACATCACCATCGCCCCCGACCTCCTCTCCGGCATGGGCCCCAAGGGCGGCGGCACCTCCGACTTCGGCGGCGACCGCGACGCCGTCAGCAAGGGCTTCGCCGCCCTCGGCCAGAAGCCCGAGCAAATCACCTCCGACCTCAACGCCATCGTCGCCTACGTGGCCAAGCTCCCGGCCTGCAACGGCAAGGTCGTCGTCGGCGGCTTCTGCTGGGGCGGTGGCCAAACCTTCCGCTTCGCCACCAACAGCAAGGACATCAAGGCCGCCCTCGTCTTCTACGGCAACTCCCCCAAGGACGAGGACATCGCCAAGATCACCGCGCCCGTCTACGGCTTCTACGCCGCCAACGACGCCCGCATCAACGCCGCCCTCCCCAAGACGCAGGAACTCATGAAGGCCGGCGGCAAGACCTACGACCTCGTCACCTACGAGGGCGCCGGCCACGGTTTCATGAAGTCCGGCGAAGATCCCGCCGGCAGCCCGGAAAACCAAAAAGCCCGCGCCGACGCCTGGGTCCGCATCAAAGCCATCCTCGCGAAACTCTAAAGTTACCCGTCTCCTCGACGCGGCGTCACCTACGCCGCGTCTTTTTTTGCCTACCCGTCCGACTGTGGGGCGGGCTTCAGGCCTGCCCTCCTCTCTCCCCCATCATGCGCGTCACCCCTCGCCTCCTCCTCCTCGCCGCCACCCTCGCGTTCTCCGCCTTCGCCCAGACCACGCCGCCCGCCGCGGCGCCCGTCCCGAAGAAAATCCCCGCGCCCGGCATTTCCCTCACCGACGCCGACCGCGCTGAGCTCACCGCCGGCGCCACCGCCCTCCGCGCCGAGCTCGACGCCCTCGCCCGCGACTTGGCCGCTCCGGCCGACGCCCGCCTCCTCGCCCTCCTCCCTGACGTCGAGATCTTCCACAAAGCCGTCGCCTGGTCCCTCGACGACGACACGTTCTACTCCCCCAAAGAGATCGCCTTCGCGAAACACCTCCTCGCCACCGGCCGCGAACGCGCCGCGCAACTCCGCGCGAAGAAATCCCCGTGGCTCGAAGCCCGCGGACTCATCGTCCGCGGCTACCGCTCCAAACTCGACGGCTCCGTCCAGCCCTACGGCCTCGTCGTCCCCGCCGATCTCGACCTGTCAAAACCCACGCCCGCCATGGTCTGGCTCCTCGGCCGCGGCGAGAAACGCACCGAACTCGCCTTCCTCGCCGAGCGCGAAGGGGGTCCGCCCCAGCTCACCCCCAAAGGCGTCGTCACGCTCGTCCCCTACGGCCGCTTTTGCAACGCGACCAAGTTCGCCGGCGAAGTCGACGTCATGGAAGCCCTCGCCGCCGTTCGCGCCCAATACTCCATCGATCCCCTCCGCATCGCCGTCGCCGGCTTCTCGATGGGCGGCGGCAGCACCTGGCACCTCGCCACCCACTTCCCCGGCCTCTGGTGCGCCGCGTCACCCGGCGCCGGTTTCGCCGAGACGCCCATCTTCACCAAAGCCAACGCCCCCGGCAAAGAAGTCCGCCCCGCGTGGGAGCAACTCCTCTGGCGCCACTACGAGGCCACCGGCATCAGCGGCAATCTCTTCAACGTCCCCACCCTCGCCTACGCCGGCGAGATCGACGGCCAGAAAGAAGCCTCCGACCTCATGGAAGCCGCGATGGCGAAGGAGGGCCTGAAGCTCGAACGCTTCATCGGCCCGCAGACCGCCCACAAATATCACGACGGCACCAAGACCGAGCTCACGACGCGGTTCGAGGCACTCATCGCCAAGGGCCGCGACACGATCCCCGCCGATATCCGCTTCTCCACCTATACTCTCCGCTATCCCGAGTCGTCCTGGGTGCGCATCGACGGTCTGGAAAAACATTGGGAGCGCGCCGATGTGCAAGCTACGCGCTCCGCCGGCTCCAGCATCAACGTCGCCACCAAAAACGTGACCGAGCTTTACCTCACCTCTGGCGATCAACGCGTCGTCATAGATGGCCAGGAGTTGAGCGCTCCTGCCAACCGCACCGGACTTCGTCTGCGCAAGACCGACGGCAAATGGGCCCTCGCTTCCGCCGCTCCCACCGGCCTCCGCAAATCCCCCGGCCTCACCGGCCCCGTCGACGACGCCTTCATGGACGCCTTCGTCTTCGTCCGTCCCTCCGGCAAACCCCTCAATCCCGAACTCGGCACCTGGGTCGAAAGCGAACTCACCGCCGCCCGCCATCTCTGGCGCGACGTCTTCCGCGGCGATACTCCCGTCATCGCCGACACCGCTCTCACCGACGCCGACATCGCCAACAAAAACCTCATCCTCTGGGGCGATCCCACCTCCAACAAGGTCCTCGCGAAGCTCCTCGCCACCGGCCAACTCCCGCTCACTTGGGACGCGAAGACGCTCACCTTCCGCGGCAAGACCTACGCCTCCGCGAATCACGCCCCGATCTTGATCTTCCCGAATCCGCTCAATCCCCGGCACTACGTCGTCCTCAACAGCGGTCTCGATTTCCGCAACGACGGCTACACCAACAACGCCCTCCAAACCCCCAAGCTCCCCGACTGGGCCGTCGTCGACCTCCGCACGCCCCCCGGCCCGCGCTGGCCCGGCAAGATCGTCGACGCCGGCTTCTTCGACGAATCTTGGAAATAAAAAATAGGGCGCGGTCGCCGACCCGCCCCTTCTTCGCCCACGGAACACACGGAATACACGGAAACCAAACTCAGCCTCTCCGCGTTTTCTTCCGTGTCTTCCGGGTGTTCCGTGGGCCACTCATCTTAGTTCCTCTCCACCTCCCATGCTTCCCCTCCGCCTTCTCCGCCTTTCGTGTCTTTCGTGTGTTACGTGGGCACTCCTCTGTGTAATGCCACTCTCCGCCGCCACTCTCCGCACCGTCGCCGGCACCGGCGTTAAAGGGTTTTCCGGTGACACCGGCCCCGCCACCGCCGCCCAGCTCAACAACCCCTTCGGCGTCGTCCGCGGCCCCGATGGGAATCTCTGGTTCTGCGAATACGGCGGCCAGCGCATCCGCACCATCGCTCGCGACGGCACGATCCGCACCGTCGTCGGCAACGGCACCACCGGCTACTCCGGCGACGGCGGCCCCGCCCTCGCCGCCGCGCTCAATCTCCCCCACGAGATCCGCTTCGACCGCGCCGGCGATCTCTACTTCGTCGACATGCAGAATCACGCCGTCCGCAAAGTCACCCTGAAGACCGGCGTCATCACCACCCTCGTCGGCAACGGCAAACCCGGCTACTCCGGCGACGGCGGTCCCGCCTCCGCCGCCCAACTCAACCAGCCGCACAGTCTCCAATTCGACCCCGCCGGCGATCTCTACATCTGCGACATCCGCAACAACGTGATCCGCAAGGTCACGATGAAGACCGGCGTCATCACCACCTTCGCCGGCACTGGCAAACCCGGCGACACCCCCGATAATTCCCCCATCGCCGGCACGCCCCTCCGCGGCCCGCGCACGCTCGACTTCGACGCCCGCGGCGACCTCTGGCTCGCCACCCGCGAGGGCAACCAGGTCTTCCGCTTCGACCTCGCCGCCGGCCGCATCCACCACATCGCCGGCACCGGCAAGAAAGGCTTCACCGGCGACGGTGGCCCCGCCCTCGCCGCCACGCTCAACGGCCCGAAAGGCCTCACCCTCGGCCCCGACGGCACAATCTACCTCGTCGACACCGAGAACCACGCCATCCGCGCCATCGCGCCCAAGACGCACGTCATCTCGACCCTCGTCGGCATGGGCAAACCCGCCGACGGCCCCGACGGCGACTCCCCGCTCACCGCCGGCCTCGCCCGCCCCCACGGCATCTGGGTCGACCCCGACGGCACCGTCTTCATCGGCGACTCCGAAAACCACCGCGTCCGCGCCCTAAAGTAATCGCCACAAAAACACCAAAATCTCCGTCCCGCCAGCGCATCTCTCCCGCGCGCCTATAGGCGCCTTGCGAGTCTCCCTCGCCCTCCGATTTTTTGCGCCTCTTTGTGGCCATCCCTCCGAATCAAATCTCCCCATGCGCCCCCTCGCCGCCTCCACGCTCACGCTCCTTCTCACTCTATCTTTTGCCTTCACCTCTGGCGCCCAAACACCCCCGCCCCCCGCCAAACGCCTCCCCCCCGCCGGCATCGCGATCCCCGCCTACGACCGCACTGAGCTCACCACCGCCACCGCCGCCCTCGCCACCGACCACTGCCTTCGCTCGCTGCGGTAATCGCCACAAAAAACACAAGAATCGCCTATCCTGCCGTCGTAGATCTCCCGCGCGCCTATAGGCGCCTTGCGAGCCTCCCTCGCCCTCCGATTTTTTGCGCCTCTTCGTGGCCATCCCTCCGAATCAAATCTCCCCATGCGCCCCCTCGCCGCCCTCACGCTCCTCCTTCTGTCCGCGTTCTGCCTCTCCGCCCAAACACCCCCGCCCCCCGCCAAACGCCTCCCGCCCGCCGGCATCTCGATCCCCGCCCCCGACCGCACTGAGCTCACCACCGCCGCCGCCGCCCTCGCCACTGAAATCTCCTCCCTCCGCGCGGACCTCACCTCCTCTCACCAAACCGCGCTCCTCGCCCTCCTGCCGGACATCGAGATCTTCCACAAAGCCGTCGATTGGGCGCTCCGCTACGACGAATTCTTCTCGCCCAAGGAAGTCGCCACCGCGCGCCACTTCCTCGCCCTCGGTCGCGAACGCGCCGCCCAACTCCGCGCTGGCCGCACGCCCTGGCTCGACGCCACCGGCCTCGTCGTCCGCGGCTACCGCTCCAAACTCGACGACTCCATCCAGCCCTACGGCCTCGTCGTCCCCGCCGATTGGAAACGCACTGCTCCCGGCCGCCTCCAAGTCTGGCTCCTCGGCCGCGGCGAGAAACGCACCGAACTCGCCTTCCTCGCCGAGCGCGAAGCCAAGGCCCCCGAGATCGTCCCCGCCCGCACCCTCGTCCTCATCCCCTACGGCCGCTTCTGCAACGCCACGAAGTTCGCCGGCGAAGTCGACGTGTTCGAGGCCATGGACGCCGTGCGCCGCGAACACGCCATCGATCCACTCCGCACCTCGGTCGCCGGCTTCTCCATGGGCGGCGCGAGCACCTGGCACCTCGCCACCCACCACCCCGGCCTCTGGAGTTCCGCCTCGCCCGGCGCCGGCTTCGCCGAGGTCGCCAACTACCAAAAGTCCTACCTCGCCAAAGAACCGCCCACCGCGTGGGAGCAGAAACTCTGGCACTGGTATAACGCCACCAGCTACGCCGGAAACCTCTTCAACGTCCCCACCATCGCCTACAGCGGCGAACTCGACCCGCAAAAAGCCTCCGCCGATCTCATGGAGCAAGCCATGGCCGCCGAAGGACTGAAACTCGAACGCCTCATCGGCCCCAAGACCGAACACAAATACGAGCCCGCGACGAAGAAAGAACTCGTCGCCCGCCTCGAGAAACTCGCCGACACCGGCCGTAACGCCACCCCTCGCGAAATCCGCTTCAGCACCTACACG
>CANGHW010000080.1 GCA_947453695.1 Opitutia bacterium | reverse complement strand
TTGATTGTGCTTACGGTGCTGTGCTTCAACTTTCTCGGCGACGGTTTGCGCGACGCAGCCGATCCTTACGACTCCCGATGAACTTTCCTCCCGAGGCACCCATCCTCGACGTGAAAAACCTTCGCGTGAGCTTTCCATCGGCCGAAGGGCCGGTCGGAGCAGTGCAGAACGTGTCCTTCTCCATTGCGCGCGGTCGCACGCTGGCACTCGTGGGTGAGTCGGGCAGCGGCAAGACCGTGACCGCGCACGCGTTGTTGAAACTCGTGCGGCCGCCGGGCCGCATCGAGGCGGGGCGGATGGTATTTCGATCGCGGCGGGTGGGCGAAATCGACCTTGCGCACTTGGATGAAAAATCCGGCCTGCTGTTCAAGGTGCGCGGCGGGTTGATCAGTCTGATCTTTCAGGAGCCGATGACGGCTCTGTCGCCCGTGCACACCATCGGCAGCCAGATCGACGAGGCGATTTTGGTGCACCAAGAAGTGAGCCCGGCGGCAGCCCGCCGGCAGACGCTCGACATGCTAAACCGGGTGGGAATCGGCGATGCCGTCCGACGCTACGCCCAGTATCCCCACGAATTGTCCGGCGGTATGCGGCAACGCGTGGTGATTGCGATGGCGCTCGTGTGTCGCCCGGAACTGTTGATCGCGGATGAGCCGACGACGGCGCTCGACGTTACGATCCAGGCGCAGATCCTCGGACTGATCAAAAGCCTGCAGAGCGACATTGGTTGTTCGGTGTTGTTGATCACGCACGACCTCGGGGTCGTGGCGCAGGTGGCAGATGAGGTGGCGGTGATGCATCGCGGCGAGATCGTCGAGCGCGGCGGGGTGCGTGCGGTGTTGAAGAACCCGCAGCACCGGCAGACGCGTGCGCTGCTGGAGGCGTTGCCGAGTCGGCGCGCGGTGGTGGCTTGAGCACGTCTGGCCAGCCCCTTCTGTCCGTGCGCGGACTCACCAAGCACTTTCCGGTCTACGGGGAGGGCTTCCGGCGCAAGCTGCTCGGCGTGATCAAAGCCGTCGACGACATTAGCTTCGACCTCGCGCCCGGAGAATCGCTGGGGCTCGTGGGGGAGAGTGGATCAGGGAAGACCACGACGGCCCGTTGTCTCTTGCGGGCCCTGAATCCGACCGCGGGCGAGGTGCATTTTAGGCTGCCGGACGGTCGGGTCGTCGATCTGGCCAAGGTCGCGGAGCGCGAGTTGAAGCCGATCCGGCAGCACGCGCAGATGGTGTTTCAGGATCCGTTTTCATCGCTGAACCCGCGCATGACGGTGCGGGAAATCGTCGGTGAGCCGCTCGTGATTCACGGGCTCGCCTCGGGAGCGGAACTCGACGATCGCGTGTCCGAGGTGCTGCGGCGGGTGGGGCTCAAGCCGGAGCACCGTTCGCGCTATCCGCATGCGTTCAGCGGCGGACAACGGCAGCGGATTGGAATCGCACGGGCCCTGATCATGCGCCCCTCGCTCATCGTGTGCGATGAGGCGACGAGCGCACTCGATATGTCGGTGCAGGCGCAGGTGCTCGATTTGCTAAAGGAACTGCAACGGGAATTTCAGCTCACCTACCTCTTGGTGGCACACAATCTGGACGTCGTGCGCAACTTCTGTGACCGCGTGGCGGTGATGCGACAGGGGCGGATCGTCGAGGTCGCGCCCACGCAGCAGATTTTCGCGGCGCCGCAGCACGCCTACACGAAGATTTTACTTTCGGCTGTGCCATCGCCGGACCCCGATGTGCGGATGAATTTCAACGTGGGCGATGAGTTGGCCAAGCTTGATGCCGCGGGGTGACTGAGCCGAAGATCGCGGGCGCCCCGAGGGGGCGTAGGAAGGTGAAAAATTGCGGTTGAGCGCGGGCGTCGTGACCGCCTTACTGTCAGTCCCATGCTCGTCCACACTGTCTATTTCTGGCTCCGGCCCGATCTCACTGCGGCGCAACTCGCCGATTTCCGCCAGGGCGTCTCGTCCCTCGGCACGATCAAGTCAGTCGACCAATGTTTCGTGGGCACGCCCGCGAAGACCGAAAAGCGTCCGATCATCGACGATTCGTATACGTTTGGCCTGACCGTGATCGTCAAAGACGTCGCGGCGCACGACCTCTACCAAGTTGACCCGATCCATTTGGACTTCATCGCGAAGTTTAAAACCTACTGGGTGAAGGTTCAGATCTACGACGCCGCCTAAGGCGTTTTTGGCGTGGGCTGAGTAGTCCACGAAGCGGGTAGGGGATAGATTTCCTGGAAATGAGTAGGTTTGACGAGAACTACTCATTAACGAAATGGGGTAAAATGCCGTAATATACTTCCATGGAAACCAATCCCAACCCCAGTAACGACGTCACCTCTACTTCGAATTCTGACACGAAGATCGGAGTAATGGTCGTCGAAGATCAAACGGCCATTCGCCACATGCTGTCGGCGTTTGTGGGCGCGATGCCCGGCTTTGCGGTCGTCGGCCAAGCCGGCGACATCCCGGAGGCTCTGCGGATCGCGGACGAATGCCGTCCTCGCGTGGTCGTGCTCGATTGGATGTTGTTGGGTGGCGTGGGGTTGGACTTTCTGCGGCAGATCCGGATCGAGCCTCCGCCCTATGTCCTGGTGTTCTCGGCCAACACGACGGAGCTGGCCATCCGCGAAGCCCTGTCGGCCGGCGCCAAGGGCTACATCGAGAAGACCGCGAGCTTTACCGAGTTTACCCATGCCTTGAAGGCAGTGTCGGAAGGGCGGACTTACCTTGGGCCCGTCGTATCCAAGACGGTGCGCCGCATAGTGGCCAATCCGGAGCGGGCCGCGGCGACCGTCGATTTATCGGCGCGGGAGCGCGACGTCCTCCGCTTCGTCGCCGAGGGCCAGTCCTCCAAGGAAATTGCCGAATGCTTGGGCTTGAGCGTCCGCACGGTGGAAAACCACCGCGCCAGCATCACCCGTCGCACCGGCTTGAAGTCGGTCGCGCAACTTACGCTCCATGCCGTCCGCCTCGGGCTGATCGCCATGCCCTCCGGACCCGAGCTGGAGAAGGACGGTGCGTCATGAGCGGACGGGGACGCATTCTGTTGATCGACGACGACGAGGCGGTTCGCCTGCGTCTGCGCGATTTGCTCGAGCGGGATAAGCAATACGACATCCGCGAGATGGTGGATGGTCGGGCCGGCCTCGCCGAGGCGCTCGCGTCCCCGCCTGATCTGGTGCTGCTCGATATCATGATGCCCGGCATGACGGGCTTCGAAGTGTGCTCGGCGCTCCGTGCCGATGTCCGCACGCGCGAAGTGCCGGTGATCGTGCTCTCGTCGGCCGACGATGCCGACGCCATGGTGGCGGCCCTCGATGCCGGGGCCGACGATTTCCTGCGGAAGCCGTTTTCCGCTCCCGAAATTCGGGCCAAGGTGCGCACGATCACGCGGCTGAACCGTTTTCGCAGCCTCGCGGTGGAGCGCGATCGCTTCCGCTGGTTGCTGGATCACTCCCAGGAGCCGTTGATCATTGCCGACGACCGGGGCCAGCTCGTCTATGCCAACAATCCGGCGCGCGAGCTGTTTGAATTTGGCGCCGGCGAAGGAGCCGACATCGCCCAGGCCTTTGGCCGTCATTTTCAGGCCGAGCCCGCGGGAGCGCTGGCGGCCTGGCGCGAGAAGCGCCTGCCGGCGGGATCTTCCTTCACCCTCTATCAACCGGAAACGGCGCAAGTCGCCGCCCGCTGGTTTGAAGTCGAGCTGCACGCCCTCGATGGTGCGGGCGGCCAGACGTTGATGAAGTTTACCAATCGCACCGGCACGATCCGTCGCGAGTTGGAAGCCTTTACGTTTCAGCATTTGATCACGCACAAAATGCGCACGCCGCTCAACGGCCTCACGCCCGTCCTCGAGTATCTCGATGCGATGGAAGACGGTGCTGATCCCGAGAAGGCCGACATGTTGCGGATGGCGCGCCAGAGTGCGGACCGCCTGGAAGGCGCTCTCCTCGCGGTGCTGCGCTATCATGAAGCCGTGTTTGCCGCGCGCACCGCGTCGGGCGCAGTGGTGAATTGGCGGCCGCTCCTCGAAGTCGTGTCGTCGGCGGCCCAAAATGTCGGACTGCAGGGTCGCGTTACCACCACGGCACTCGCCGGCTCGGTCGCAAAATCCGAGATGCTCGAGGTCGTGTTGGGCGAGCTCTTGGACAACTATGCGAAATTCAGCGATGCGCTGAAGGTCGGCGTGCAAATTACGTGTTCGGCGGTGGCCGGTCGTTGGGAGCTTCAGCTTTTTGCGCCCGGTCCCGGACTCCCGCCGGATGTGATCGCGCGACTGGGCCAACCTTATGGCCAACTGGAGCGAAACTTCAGTGGCGAAGTCCCCGGGATGGGGCTCGGTCTGGCCACGGCGCGCACGCTCTTGCGGGCGCGGGGTGGTGATCTGCAGTTCTCCAGCGGCCTCACGGCGACAGGCCTGGTCAGCACCGTGGTGTTGCCGGCGCATCTGGTTCAGTCCTCAGTTTAATTTTCGTCTCCCGCGCACGCTCCCCATGCCCGACCCTATCGCTGAATTTGAGCCGACGGCCGACGATTACCACAATATGATCGAGGCCTTTGGCGACGTCGCCTTCCGGCTCGATGCGAAAGGCCGGTGCACATTTCTCAGCACCACCTGGCGCGCGCGGCTCGGTTGGGACCTGGCGGCTTGCGTGGGCAAGGTCGTGCTCCGCTTTATGCATGCCCCGGACCGCGAGACGGCTCGGCGGCAGTGGCATCTCCTTCGCACGGGACAGGGCAAGGTTTACCGGGGCGAGTTTCGTTTCACAACGGCCTCCGGTGGCGTTTGCTGGATGCGGGTGAGCGCGCTCGGCGCTTATGGGCCGTCGGGTGAATTGCGCGGCGTCATGGGACTTTTGACCGATATTTCAGCGGCCAAAGCCACGGAGTCCGAATTGATCGCCGCCCGGGCCGCCGCTGAATTTGCCAATAAATCGAAGAGCGAGTTTCTCTCCACTATGAGCCATGAGCTGCGGACGCCGCTCAATGGCGTAATCGGGCTATCGGAGTCGCTCCTGGAGGATGGACCGCCCTATGACGGCGATCGCACCAAACGCTACCTTAGCATCATTCACCAAAGTGGCCGCCAGTTGCTGGCCAAGATCAACGATATTATCGACCTCGCGCGCATCGAAGCGGGCCGCACGCGGCCGAACCTTGTCCTGCTCGATCTCGGCTCGGTCTGCGGAAATGTCGTCGAAGTCGCGCAACGGGATGCCCGGGCAAAATCGATCGCCCTCACGTTTGTTCGCCCTGAGCCCCCGGTGCGCGTGGCGGCAGATGAGCGACTGATCCGTCAATTGCTGCAGAACCTCGTGAGTAATGCGGTGAAGTTTACCGGGGCGAACGGGCAAGTGCGGATCGAAGTTCTCCCGCGACCCGAAGGCGGGGCCTCGATCGCAGTCGTCGATTCAGGGATCGGCATTGCCGCGGATAAGATCCCGCAGCTCTTCCAATCCTACTCGCAGGGCGACGCTTCTCTGACGCGCCAATATGCCGGCACCGGCCTCGGTCTGGCCCTCGTCGATCGAATCGCCCGCCTCCACTGTGCCACCGTGAGCGTGCGCAGCACGCCCGGCCAGGGCAGCACCTTTACCCTCGAAATGTCTGCGGAACCGGGCATGCCGGCGAAACTACCATGAAGCCCAAGATCCTGATCGTTGATGATGAGCCGTTGAACCTAACCACGCTCGAAGCCTTTTTGGCCGGCGACGGCTACGAACTGCATTTTGCCTCCAACGGTCGCGACGGCTGTGCGAAGGCCCACCTCGTGCAGCCCGACCTCATCCTGCTCGACGTCATGATGCCGGAGATGGATGGCTTCGCCGTCTGCCGCCACATCCGGGCCGATCCCGTGATCGGGCGGATTCCGATCATCGTCGTTACGGCGCTGGATGACGATCGCTCCCGGCTGGAAGGCCTCCGCTCGGGCGCGGACGACTTCATCACCAAGCCCTGCCGCCGGGAGGAGATCCGGGCTCGCGTGCGCACGGTCGCTTCGCTGAACCGCTTCCGCACGATCGCGGAGCATAGCGAACGCTTTCAACGCCTTTACGAACTCGCTCCGGCCGCCATCGTGCTCGCCGACGCCGGCGGCAAGATCGTCGCCGCCAACCGCCTGGCCGAGTCGATGCTGGGCGGCACAGGTCGCCCGTTGGAGGGCGACACCCTGGGATCTCGATTTGATGCCGCGGGTGCGCAACTGGTGCGCACGATCGTCGCGGGCGCGTTACAAGGCTCAGCCGGATCTCCGCGCGAGATTCGCCGCGGCAGTGGTGCCGAGCAGATCGTGATGCAGGTGCGTGCCGCCGCGATTCCCGACTCCGGGGTCAAACTCGCGATGCTGGTCTTCGACAACGTCACCGCCGAAGTGCAGGCCCGCACGGCGTTGGAAAACATGAATCGCGAACTCGATGGCTTGGTGCGGGCCCGCACCAGCCAGCTGGAGGAGGCCAACGCGATGCTGCTCTCCTATGCGAGCTTCGTCTCGCACGATTTGCGCTCTCCGCTGACCGTCATGAAGGGCTACCTCTCGCTCCTCAAGGAAGGCGTCTACGAAGTCAGTCCCGAGGCAACGACGGCGATCGGCCACGCCTATCAGGCCTCCGTGGTGATGGGGGAGCTGGTGCACAATATTCTGCAGCTTGCGCATGATGTGCACGACGGCTCGAAGGCGGAGCCGGTCGGCGCGGTCGACCCCCGCCCGATCATTGCCCGGGTCTATCAGCACCTCGGCGATCACTACCCGAATGCGGCGCGCACCTTTGCGATCACCAACCTTCCCGAGGTGGGCGTGAGTGCGGTCGTGATCGAGCGCGTATTTTACAACCTGCTGGGTAATGCGCTGAAGTATTCTTCCAGCGTGGCCGCGCCGGCGATCGAAGTGGGCACCATGCCGGCCAAGGACGGACAGGCGCCGGTGATCTACGTGCGGGACAATGGCGTGGGCTTTGACTCCCGGCAGGCCGACAAACTGTTTCGCGAATTCACCCGACTCGACACCGCCGAAAAATCGGACGGTCTCGGCCTCGGCCTCTCCCTGGTCGCCCGCCTCATTCGTCTCCATGGCGGCAAAATCTGGGCGGAAGCCGTCGTGGGTAAAGGTGCGACCTTTTACGTGCAGCTCCCCGTCCCGGTCCCCGTCGCCGCCACGCCGACGACCTAAGCCCACCGCCTCAACGGCATGTTGCCCTCGCTCAAATATCCCGGCCGGGTCCTCGCGCTGGTTCTCCTGGCATGCGCGCTGAATTTCGCGCCGGTCACGTTGCCGGGTGGGGCAATGTTTTTCTTCGGGGTGTTTGTGAGCATGCCGCTGGTGCTTTTGCTGCCGGGGCCGTGGGCGGTTTTGGCCGCGACGGTGCCGATGGTGGTGACGATGCCGCAGGTTGGTCATCCGTTCCTGCTGGTGTTGGCGCTGCTGGAATCGCTTTGGCTCGTGTTGGCCCGCCGGACGAAAGTGCGCAGCCATCTGGTGCAGGACTTCGTATTTTGGCTGGTGGTCGGCGGTCCGATGATCGTGCTGTTGACGCGAGGCTACGTTGATTACACGCCTGATTTGTCGAATCTGATACTGCCCAAGGTGATTATCAATCAGGGGATGGCGGTCGCGATGGGGGCGTTTCTTGCGCGCCATACTCGGTTGTCGGATTGGTTCGAACGCGGGATAAAGCAGAGAGTGAGGGTGCGCGAAGTCGTGTTTCGTTTTGTGATTCTGCTGGCCGTGGTGCCGCTAGCCTTGGGGGGAATTACGGTCTCGGCCTTTCTCCGCTCCTATCTCGAGCGGATGGACCGGGAGGTTCTCTTGGAGTCCACCGACCGAGCTGCGGCCCAGATGGATTTGTTTCTCCAGACCCACCAGGCGGCGGTGGCGAGCGTGGCCGGCACGCTCAGTCGCAACGGCGGCGAAGCCACTGTCCTCCTAGAGGAAGTGCGCCGAACGTATCCCGCGTTTATCACGATGCTCGTGGCGGATGCGCAGGGAGGGATTCGCCATGTCGCCGCTCCTGCGCTCACTACGGGTGTGGCGGCCCAGTCCGTGGCTGATCGCGAATACTTCAAAAAAGCACGCGACCTTGATCGGCCCTTCATCTCGGGCGTGTTTCGTGGCCGTGGGTTGGGCACCGACATCATCGTCGCGATCAGTGCACCGATTCACGGTCCGAACGGGGAGTTTGCCGGGATTGTGCAAGCCGCCCTCGAAGTGAAGAAATTCGCGAGCTTGGTGGCGTCCGGTTGCGGGGCGGATGACGCGCTGCTAATATTGGTCGATTCCGCCGGTCGGGTGATTCACGCCGATGTGGGCACGTGTGTGCCGATGTTTGCCCAGTTAAAACACTTTTCCCATGGCGTGCTGTTGAATCCCCAGCGCTTTCGCCAACGAATCGAGTTTGATCACCTGGAAGGAATGGGGGGAATTGATCGCGAGGTGGGATACGCGGTGAGGAGTGCCTCGGGTATTGTGGTGCTGGCCCACCGACCCGTCATCTCGGCGGTGGAGAATGCTTCTTGGATCAGTGGGCTGGTCGTGGCGATTGCGGGTGGAATTACCCTGGTGGCCCTGTTTGTCGCACGCATGGCCCGCACTCGGGTAGCGCAGCCCCTGGAGGTATTCGCCCGCGCCGCTTCGCGTCAGGCGGCACTGCGGAGCGTCGAGCCCATCGGTATTCCGACGAATGAGGCGCCGCAGGAGATCGCGATGGTGTTTAACGCGTTCAACAATCTCGCGGTCAAACTCAACGGCAGCTATCAGCTGCTCCGGCAGCAGAACGAGGATCTTGATCGCCGCGTCGGTGAGCGCACGCAGGAGCTGGAAACAGCCCGCGCCCAGGCGGTGGCGGCGAGTGAGGCGAAGAGCACGTTTCTCGCGATGACGAGCCACGAAATCCGCACGCCGCTCAATGCGATTATTGGACTGGCCGAGGCCTTGCACGAGAAAGCAGCCGATGAACTCACGGCGTCGCGCCTCCAAACCATCCGCATCTCGGGGCTGCGTCTCGTGGCCGTCGTAAACGATCTCTTGGATCTCTCGAAAGTGGAGGCAGGCAAACTCGAACTACGCATGGCTCCGTGCGACCTGAGTGCCATGTGCGAGGATATCCGGCGACTCTTTGCCCTGCGCGTCGAGCAACAGGGACTGAGACTGGCGGTCGATCTGCCGCCGGGGCCCCTGTGGTGCGAGACCGATGGCGCCCGCTTGCAACAGGTGTTGATCAATCTCGTCGGCAACGCGCTGAAGTTCACGAAGAAGGGTGGCATCACTTTGCGGGTCGCGGTCGATCAGCTCGGCTTCGACGCCCTCTCGCTGAAGTTTGCGGTGATTGATACCGGTCCGGGGATATCCGACGCCGAGCAGGCCAAGCTCTTTCAGCCCTACGTCCAACTCTCCGGCTCGGCGACCAGCAATGTGCGTGGCACCGGTCTCGGACTCTCGATCAGTCGACGGCTCGTGACCTTGCTCGGTGGCACCCTGGGGGTGCAGAGCCGCCTAGGTGAAGGATCGGAATTTGGCTTCACGATTGAGGCGAAACGCTGCGCAGCGCCAGTGGTCGCAGCGGTCGCGACGACGTCGCCCTTTGTGCGGCGGGTGAGGGTGCTGGCGGCTGATGATAATATCGCCAACCGCGAGGTTCTTGGCAGTATTTTGGAAAGTCGTTGCGATCGCATTGAACTCGTCGATTGCGCCCAGGCGGCCCTCGATGGGCTGGCGCGGGAGACATTCGATGTCGCGCTGGTCGATCTCGATATGCCCGATGCGGATGGCTTTTCGGTGGCGCGGGCAGTGCGTGGCTGGAATGGCGCAGAGAGTTCGCGCGGGTGCCGTCTCGTGGCGTTTTCCGCCTATCCGCGCGATCAGATTTGGAGCCGATGCGCCGAGGCGGGCTTCGATGATTTTGTCGAAAAGCCCATTGATCGGGCGGCCTTGCTCAAGGCGCTCGGGGCGGCCCCGAAGCGGGCGGCCTGATCCTCATTTTAACCTCAACCCAGGAAAACTATGTATGGCATGGTCAACAAAGCGGTCGAAGAGATGGTCGTTGGCGCGCATGGCGAAGCGACGTGGCTGGAGATCAAGCGCCGGGCCGGCGTCACGGAAGAGATCTTCATCAGCAACGAAGGCTATCCGGACGAGATCACCTACAAGCTCGTCGGCGCGGCGAGTGAACTCATGCAGGTGCCGGCGGAGAAGATTCTCCACGCCTTCGGCGAACACTGGGTGCTGGAGACGGCGCGCAAAGGCTACGGCCACATGATGGCCGCCGGTGGGAGCTCGTTGGGAGAGTTTTTGGACAATCTCCCGCTCTTTCATGATCGCGTGGCTTTGCTCTACCCGAATCTGGCGCCGCCCCAGTTCAAGGTCACCCACCGCGCGGAGCGCTCGCTCCATCTCCACTACATTACGCACCGGGCGGGATTGACCCCGTTTGTCGAAGGTCTGCTCAGCGGACTCGCGAAGATGTTTAACACCACGGCCAAATTTGCGCTCGTGGAAGCACGCGCGGCAGGGGCGGAGCACGACGTATTTTTGGTGGAATGGTGACACCCGCGTCAGTCAGGCCGTTTGCGTTTTCGCCCGAGGACTTCGAGCGGATTTTTCCGTTTTTCATCGTCGTCAACCGAGCCGGGGAAATCGTGTCCGCCGGGCGCTCGCTGCTGAAGCTATCCCGGCGCGTGCAAATCGGGGCAGCCTTTCAGGAAGTCTTTGCGCCGAAACGTCCCGCGGAACCATTTGTGTTCGACGTGGTGGCGGCGGCGGCTGGGCGGCTCTATACGATTCGCGAGCGGGAGACGGGCGCGGTATTGCGCGGCCAGTTCAACCGGCTGGGCGACGATTTGATCTTCGTGGGCTCGCCCTGGGTGGGGGATGCGGACGAGCTGCTGAAGTTCGGCCTGTCGATGAACGATTTCGCGGCGCACGATCCCACGCTGGAGCTGCAACAATTGGTGCAGATTCAACGCCTGGTGTCCGAAGATCTGAAAAAGCTGACGGCGAAGCTAAAAGCCCAGACCGGGCAATTGGAGGCAGCCGCGCGAACGAAGGATGCCTTTCTCGCGAGCATGAGCCATGAGCTGCGGACGCCGCTCACGAGTGTCATCGGACTTTCGGAGGTTTTGCTCGAGCAGAGCTCCGGGCCGCTCAACGAGACGCAGCTCCGGCAGATCGGAGTGGTGCATTCCAGCGGCACGCAATTGCTCGCGCTGATCAACGATATCCTCGACCTCGCCCGCCTCGGCTCGGGTGAGCAGCAACTCGTCATCGAGGCCTGCAGCGTGAGCGAATTGTGCTCGGTTGCCCTCCGCCGGGTGGAGATTGCGACGGCGAAGCGGAATCAACGGGTCTCCTACGAGAACCCGCTCGGCTCGGCGGCGATCCGCGGGGACCAGCGGCGGATCGTGCAATTGCTGGAGCAATTGCTGGGCAATGCCTCCAAGTTTACTGCCGTCGAAGGTGAGCTGGGCTTGCGCGTGAGCGCGGCGGGTCGCGACGTGTGCTTCACCGTGTGGGACCGGGGCATCGGCATTGCCGCGACGGAGCTGCCGCACCTGTTTCATCCCTTTGTGCAGATCGACGGCCGCTTGGCGCGGCGCTACGGTGGCACCGGACTCGGGCTCGCGATCGTGGACAAGATCGTGGGCCTGCTCGGTGGTCGCGTAGAAGTGACCAGCACGCGTGGGGTTGGCTCGTCGTTCGCGGTATATTTACCGGTGAGATAAGGCTGGGCGATTGGAGCCACGGAGGAGACGGCTGCGGTCGGGCGTATGCGTGTTCTCCGGTGAAAATCAGCAGCACTACCCATCTCGTGTCGGGGTAAATTGACTACTACTACTCATTAACACGACGACGATTTCTCCGTATGCTAGGGGACATGCATTCTTCTTCCGAACCCCCCGCCCCCGCCTCCGTTTCCATCATGGTAGTAGAGGATCAAACCGCGATTCGCCAATTGCTCGCCCAGTATATCGCCGCGGTGCCAGGATTCCGCGTGGTCGCCGAAGCCGCGGACGTTGACGAGGCGCTGCGTCTGGCGGCGGAACGCAAGCCGCAGATCGTGGTGCTGGATTGGGTGCTGCCGGGCGGGACGGCGCTGAAGTTTTTGCGGGAGGGGTTGGGCGGAGATACGCCGCCGCGGGTGCTCGTGTTTTCCGGTAACTCGACCGATCTGGCGCTGCGCGAGGCTTTCAGCCACGGCGCGAAAGGGTTTTTGGAAAAGACGGCGTCGTTTAACGAGTTTACCGATGCACTGCGCGCCATGGTGGAGGAGCGGGTGTATATGAGCCCCTTGGTGATGCGGGCGGTGCATCGCATGTCATCGCGGCCCGAGCCCGTTGAAGGGACCCCGACGCTCTCGGCGCGGGAACTGGAAGTGCTGCGCTATCTGGCCGAGGGCCTGACCTCAAAAGCGATCGCGGCGAAGCTAGGCATCAGCGTCCGCACGGTCGGCAATCACCGCGCGCGCATTACGCAACGGACGGGGCTGGGCTCGATCGCGCAACTTACGCTCCATGCCGCGCGACTCGGGCTGCTCCAGCAGCCACCGCTGGACACGCCGACCGACGAACCCGTGGCTACGGAATAAATCGGGCGGGCTGGCTCGTTGTTTGATCGGGTCCTAGCCCTTTTTGACGACAAACGGGGCAAAGAAACCGGCCTGACTCGCGGGGAAGCGGCCCTTGATGCGGACGCCGGCGTCCTCGTGCTCCTGCTCGTGGATGTGGCCGAGCTTGTGCAAGCGCGCGATGGCATCGTAGCGCTCATGCGGGATAAGTAGTTCGGTTTCGCCGAGTGCATCGGCGATGAGCTCGAGGCAGCGCGTCTCGAGCGTGTCGAGTCCGGCCTTGGTGTGGGCGCTGACGAAGAGCGCATCGGGCACGAGTTGCTTCGCGCGCCGCACAAGGGCGACATCGGCGATATCGATCTTGTTGAAGACCGTGAGCATCGTGCGATCGGCGGCGCCCAGCTCGTTGAGCACGGCGAGGGTCGTCTTGTGGTGCTCCTCGAAATTGGGGTTCGCGACATCGACGACATGCACGAGGAAATCGGCGACGATCACTTCCTCGAGGGTGGCCTTGAATGCCTCGACGAGACCGTGCGGCAGACGGCGGATGAAGCCGACGGTGTCGGTGACGAGGAGCTTTTGGTTGCCGCGCAGAATGAGCTGGCGCGTGGTGGGATCGAGGGTGGCGAAAAGTTTGTCGGCGGCGAGAACCTGGGCGCCGGTGAGCGTATTGAGGAGGGTGGACTTGCCGGCGTTGGTATAGCCGACGATCGCAGCGGTGGGGACGGGCACACGCTGGCGCTTGGCGCGCTGGACGCCGCGCTGCTTCACGACGTTGGCGAGCTCGGCTTTCAAGTGCGTGATGCGGTCGCGCACGATTCGGCGGTCCTGCTCGAGCTGCGTTTCACCTTCGCCGCCCATGGCGCCCTTGCCGCGTTGGCGGGACAAGTGGGACCACGCGCGCGTGAGGCGCGGGAGCGAATACTCCATGCGGGCCAGGGCGACCTGGAGCACGGCCTCGCGGGTGTGGGCGCGATCGGAGAAGATTTCGAGAATGACCTCCTGGCGGTCGATGACGGCGAGGCCGGACATTTCCTCCCAGTTGCGCTGCTGGGCGGGCGAGAGGGCTTCGTCGAAGACGATCACATCCGCGCCATCGGCCTTGGCCTGTTCGACGAGTTCCTTGGCCTTGCCGGAGCCGAGAAGGAGGGCGGGGGTGGCGCGGCGGAGATTGACGAGCTCGGTGCGGGTGACGGTGAGGCGGAGATTCTCCACGAGCTCGGTGAGCTCGAGGAGGAGTTCGGCGCCCTCGCCGTCCTTCATATCGGACGTCTGCACGCCCACGAGGAAGGCGCGTTCTAGTTTGGCGGGTTTGTCGGTAAGGAAGTCGGCCATGAAGGAGGGCGGAAGGTGGGTGGGGGAGGGCGCGAGGTCAAACTGTGTGCAGGGAGGTGTTTGACCGATGGCGGAGTGACCGGCCTGGGCCGCGGCGCCGAAGGCTAGGCGCTCGGGCTGACGACTTTCAGCCCGACGGCGCGGGCGAGGTTTTGCTGGCGCTCGTCGAAACTCACAAAGCGTCGCAGACCGAGCTCAAGCGCGCTGGCGACGTGCAACACATCGAGGGAGCGGGTGCCGAGTGTGGGGGTGTGCCGTCGGGAAAGTTCGCCGGCGCGTTTGAGGGCCGAGCGCCAGAGCAAGTCGGTCTGGCGGTATCGGCCGACCTCGAAATCGTCGTCGAGTGCAGCAAGAGCGGCAGTCAGGGCAGCGTCGGAAAGGAAGCGCCGGTGCGCGGCGAGCGAAATGCCGTTGATGAGTTCTACCCGACCGTGATGGGTAACGGCGAGCGGACCGGACACCTTGGCGCGCCACGCCGCCATCGCCCGCGACTCTGGCTCGTTGAGGTAGAGCTTCAGCAGCGCGCTTGGGTCGGTGTAAAATTCGTCAGCGGTCGCCACGGTTTTCGTCGTGCAGGGACTGCGCCTGCGCGCGGGTCAGCGGCACAGGTTGATATGCGGTCAGCCGTGCCCAGTAGTCGACCGGCGGTGGGGTTTTGACGGGCCGCACGGTGTGGAGGGTGAGGCGATATTTGGTCTCGCCGCTTTCGGAGAGCAGAACTTCGCCGTCGGTTTCGACTAGCTTTCGGATCTTGGGAAACGAATTGCGCAGGTCGCGGATGGTGGCGGTGGCGGGCATAGGCGTGAGACGAAGATGTATCACCAGCTTGGCTCCGTCAAGTGATGGAAGCGCGGACAGGCTGCTCCGCGTGGTCTGATATTGAGGTGTCGTGAACGTTGTGTCCGCATCATGAGCTGAACTACTCCGATGAAGCACCGCGCCCTGAACCCACTCTTCGCGTTGCTCCTCATTTTTACCGTTGGGCTTGGCCACGGCTCGGCTACGACGATTGATCCGCTTTTGTGGCAACAACTTGCCGATCAAGCGGACCTCATCGGTGTTGTCGAATGCGTTACAGCGGGCGGCAACGTTGCGCGTTACCGTGTCACCGAAGTTTGGAAGGGCGGAGTTCGCGTCGGCGATGTCGTCTCGATCCGAATCGCGACGGACTACTGGGAGCCTCGCTACGCGGTTACGTTGGTAGGCCAGAGATTTTTCGTCACGGCGTTCAAAAACAATGCGCCGGGCCAGGTCATTAGCACGACCCTCGGCGGAGCAGTGCCAGTGTGGTGGCGCAACATCCCGTGGGATTATAGCCTGCCCCCTTTTCAAGGAGCGGTGGCGCTTGATCAACGCGCCGACGAGGGCGAAGACACCTTTCGCGAGATCGGCAGTGAGCGTAGTCAGCTAACGGAGGTGCGGGCGGACTTTCGCGACTACTTAGCCCTGAGCGAGCCGGCGCGAGCGATGACGCTGCTCGGCGAGCTGGCGACCAAATACCTCGACCGTGCATGGACCAATGGGAAAACGATGAGCGACCTCTCCGCCGCAGTTAAGCGGGCCAAAAGCCATGATGAAGCCATCACGACGCTAGTCAAAGGGTGGGACGCGGGGACGGAGGACGACAACTACCGACAGGGCGTCGAAATGATCCTAAGACAAGCGTCCACGTTTACGCGCCGGAGGGCTGCTGTGCTAGCGCGAACGCCGCAGGATACCACCTACGTGCTCAAGCCGCCGGGCGAGACGCTCGATAACTTTGCAACTGCCCGGTATGGCCACACCGGCTATGCTATTGAGGTTTTGGACAGCAACCGGGACGTGATCGATGCCATTAACGTGCTCAGGCCGGGAGTGGTGCTTCAATTGTATTCCCGGCGGCGGCTCATGAACGCATGTCTCGAATTCAAGATTTTGCCGCGCCCGCTTTCGGCGTCGAAGGCTCTGACCAGCGAGCAGATTGACGTAGCTCGGGAACGGTTCGCCACACAGTCACCGGATTCCTTGGAGCACACGAACGCGGCGGAGGTGCTGATCGTCCACGATCCCGAGCCGATCATAAAGTGGCTAAAGACCTGGAAGGCCCCGGGGCGCGACTGGCGCGATAGTAATCAAGGCTACGTGCTGGGATCGTGGGCGGCCGCGCGTTGTGGAGGTGATCGGGTGCGGTTACTCACGCAGCTGCTTGGGGTGGACGACCCGCATATTCGGGTGGCGGCGGCAGTGCACCTCGCGTTCGAGGATGAGTCGAAGGGGCGCGACGCTCTGCGTAGACTTTCTACATTGCCCGGCGACCCTGGAGCGTGGGCGGCGTTGACGCTGGTGCGCTACGGCGAACGGTGGGCTGTCGCGCGAGCCGCCGAAACGCTTTCGTCCATGCAGGACGATCTCACGGCCGCGAGCCTGCTGCGCCCGCTCATCGCATCGCGTCTCCTCGAGGTCGTCTCGAATACCGCGGCGGCGCACGGTCTTCCTACTCCCGTTTGGCTCGTCGACAAAGACAAGGTAGCGCGAATCGAGCAGTTCTTCGCACGAAATCCCAGCATTGTGCCGGTCGACCCGTGGCTGCCCGAACTGCGGCGACAGAAGGTCGATTAGGCGTTGGCCGAGGGTGTGGTTGCTTTTCGCTCGGCGAGGGCGGACTGAAGTCCGCCCTACGTTGACCGGCTCACTGGTGCTCTTCGTAGGTGATGTCGATCTTGGCGAGAAAGGCCTGTTTCTTGGCGGCGCCTTGGAAGCGGATGCTATGGGTGAGTTCGTCGTAAACGTAGCCGTTTTGGGGATCGGCCCGGACTTCCTGACCATCCACGCGCACGCGGAGGCTCTTGGCATAAAAGGTGGCGGCGCCGGTGACGGGTTCGAGGGCCACGGCGACGGTGTCGGCGATACGGTCGCCAAGGGCGGCGAGTGGGGCGGAGAAATCGCTGTCGATGTTCAGCACTGTGCCACCGGTGAGCTCGGCCGCGCGGCGGTGGGAGACGTTGTTGGGCGAGACGACGGCGTGCATCTCAATTTTTCCGCGCTTGTTGCCCTTCGCGATGATGAAGGGGCGCAGCACCCACGAATTGATGTAGCCATCGAGCGTCTGGCGGGCTTGGGGATGGCTGGCGTTGTATTGGCTGAGGAGCTCGGGGAGTTTGCCGTTTTCGACCCACTCGGCCTGGCGGGGGCCATTTTTCTGCTCTTTCCAATTGGCCATGCGGGTTTCCTCCTCGTCCATGAAGAAGACGACGATGGTCGTGGCGTCGGGGCGGAGAAAGCTGTGCTGCTGGTTATAGGAGCCGGCGACGAAGTTATACACGGAGGTAAACGCCGTGCGGTTGCTGTCGCCATTGGTGCCGACCTTCACGAGCTCGGCAAAAACGCTGTCGGGGGTTTTCGGCGTGACCCACGGCTGGGCCAGGGCGGGGAGCGTAACGAGCGTGCCGTTGCTGGCGACGCGTTTGGTGATCGATTTCGGCCGGCCGCGGCTGTCGAGCACCGGATTGCCAGCGGGATCGAGCTCCACCGACCGGACCTCTTTGTAAAACGTCTGCTGATCGGGGCGTCGGTCGGGATCGGCGTTGACGAAATCGGTCGTGAGCACGGCGATGCGGTAGTCGAGATCGCGCGTGTGAAAGAGCTGCCGGAAACGATTCAGATTGGCGGCGAGGCGGCTTTGGTGGGCGGCCATCGAAGGCGAGTTGTTGATGACAAACACGAGGTCGACCTCGCGACTGCGGGAACGATCGACGCTCACCTGCTTCACGGTGCGGATCGGCTCGACGAGGACAGAGACGGAGTTTTCCACGCCGAGGTGCGGATTGTTTTCATCGACGGTGTAATACTTGAAGCGCTCTTCGCCGATGAAGCCGGGGTTGGGTGCGTAGGTGAGCTGGCCGGTGGTGCGGTCGAGCTTGGCGGTGCCGTTCCGGGCCTTGACCTTGTCGTCGAGGTGGTAGGCGACCTGGGGAGTAGCGAGGCCCAGGCGGCCGGCGGGCGTCATGAAATCCTCATGGCTGGGGACCTTCTGCGTGACGGGCATATTGGGACGGGTGGCCAAGGCGACGCTGCGAATGTTCAGCGTGCGGTCGCGATCGGTGCCGACTTCGAATTTTTGCATCACGACGGGTGGCGCGGGCAGCACCTTGACCGTCACGGTGTTTTGAAAAACAAGACCGGTGGTTTCATTGCGCACCGTATAGGCGAAGGAATCCTCGCCCGTGTAGTCATCGGCGGGACGATAGGCGAAGTAGCCGAGGCGCGAAGTCTTGGTTTTGAAGAAATCCGTCTCCTCTCCGCCGCCTGACAGGCCAACGCGGCCATGCAGCGGCTCGCGAGTGATCGTGTAGATTAAGTCAGTGCGCGAGTCGGGACTGATGACGGCTTGGGCGACGACGAGTTGACCAAACGTGCCGGTGCCCTCGGCCTCGATTTCCTGCGGGGTGGTCGAGACGATCACATCTTTTCCGACGGCGGAGGCCGAGGTTGGTTCGGCAGCGAAGCCAGGACCGGAGAGCAGCAGGGCGGCCCAGGCGAACAGGTGAAGCCACGAAGAGGCGGTGATTTTGAAGCTCATAGTGGTGAAGAAGAGGCGACGCATGACGCCTTACCGTCATGTCAGCCACGGCGAGGTTCCCTGAGGATGCGCGACACGGGTGGCGCGGTCAAACGTCCGCGATGCCGCCGCATCCGAAAAGTAGTGAGCGGGCCAGAGGATCAGGCCGCGCTCGGGATGCGCACAATAAAGCGCGCCCCGCCGCCGGGGGCGTCGTCGAGTGTGATCACGCCGCCGTGAGCTTCGACGATGGCCTTGACGAGACTGAGCCCAAGGCCGAGTCCGCGCTGGGAGCGGCTGCTATCGCCGCGATAGAGCCGGCGGAAAACCGCTTCACGCTCGCTGGCGGGCACGCCGGGGCCGTTGTCGGCGACGGTGAGGACGGGGCCGCCGGGCTTGAGCCGGGTGGTGAGGGTCACGCGACCACCGGCGGGCGTGTATTTGATCGCGTTGTCGACGAGGTTATTCACGGCCTGACCGAGGCGGATCGCATCGGCGTCGCACTCGACGGCATCGGGCTGATCGAGGGTGAGCGTGATGTTTTTCTCCTCGGCGACCTCCTTATAGAGATCGACGGCGCGCTCGGTGAGGGAGCGGAGATCGAGGCGATCGCGGTTGAGCTTCAAAGCGCCGGCCTCGGCGGCGGAGATATCGAGGAGCGCCTCGAGGAGATGGAGGACGCGGTCGGATTCGTCGACGCAATCGGCGAGTGCTTCGCGCGCCTCGGCGGGGTTGCCATTGTCGCCGAGGGCGAGCTCGGCGGTGCCGCGGAGACGGGTGAGCGGGGTGCGAAGATCGTGCGCGAGGTTATCGAGCGTCTCACGGAGCACGCGGACGTGCGTGGCGTTTTTGTCGAGGAGGGTGTTGAGCTGCGTGACGAGCGTGGCGAGTTCGCCGCGGGCGCCGGCGCTGGGGACGCGGGCGGCGAGATCACCCGTTTCGAGGATGCGCCGTGCCGTAGCCGAGAGGGCGCGCAGGGGGCGGGTGGCGCGCCACGCGAGAACAATACCGGCGGCGAAGGCGAGCACGAGCGCACCGGCGCCAGCGGTGACGAAGGCGCGCTTCAACGGGGCGAGCAGGACGGGTTTGCTATCGAGCAGGCGACCGACCTGGAGCTGCCAGCCGGTGGGCCACTGGTAGGTGGCGACGGAGTAGTCGCGCAGGGCGTTTTGCGGGATGCGCTCGGTGCGGACCTCCTGGTTGAGGGTGTAGGGACCGAAGGGGATCGTTTGGATCTGCGTTTCGATCCAGTCGTCGGGGAGCTTTTGAAACGCCGTGCGGCCATCGGGCGAGAGGAGGCGGACGAACGAAGCGCTCATCTCGGGCGAGAGATCGTTTTTCACCCGCGCGGCGACGTCCATCGCGGAGCCGCGACCGAAGGCGGTGGCGAGGGCGCGCACCTGGCGTTCGAGGGCGGCGAGTTCGCGGGCGTTGAGCGATTCGGCGAGCGTCCAATAGAGGAAGCCGAAGAGCACGCCGGCGCTGAGGGCGAAGACGGCGGCGTATTGCAGCGCGAGGCGCAGCGCGAGGGACTGGCGCAGGCGCTCAAGCATGGGGACGGAAGACGTAGCCGACGCCGCGGACGGTCTCGAGGCGCTTGTGATCGGGGTCGATCTTGGCGCGGAGGCGGGAGACGACGACGTCGACGACGTTGGTCTGCGGGTCGAAGCTGTAGTCCCAGACGTGCTCGAGGAGCATGGTTTTGCTCACGGGACGGCCGGCGTGGCGGAGGAGAAAGGCGAGGAGCGTGAACTCGCGCGGCTGGAGTTCGATAGGCTCGCCGGCGCGCGTGACCTCACGCGTGACCAGATCGAGCGTGACATCGCCGCACGTGAGCCGCGTGGTCTCGGGCGAAGAGGTGGCGCGGCGGATGAGGGCCTGGATGCGCGCGAGGAGCTCGGAAAAAGCGAACGGCTTGGTGAGATAATCGTCGCCGCCGGCTTGGAGGCCCTTGATGCGGTCGTCGACGGAGCTCTTGGCGCTGAGGAAAAGGACGGGGAGCGGGCGGCGGGCGGCGCGGAGGCGTTTGACGAGGCTGATGCCGTCCAGGTTGGGGAGCATCACATCGACGATGGCGGCGTCGTAGTCGGTGCTCTGCGCGAGGGCGAGGCCGGTGTCGCCCTCCGGGGCATGATCGACCGCGTAGCCGGCCTGTTTGAGGCCGCGCACGACGAACGAGGCGATTTTGGCATCATCTTCGACGACGAGGACGCGCATAGTGGGGGCAGTGTGGCGGGAGCGAAGCGGTTGGAAAGGGCGGAAACGAAACGAGCGGCGAGTGCCAAACCGCAAAGTAACCGGTGCGGCTATGCGGATGGTTGAGGGAGGTGAAAATAAAACCGGCACCGGTTCCCACAACGAAACCGATGCCGGGCTGCTAACTATCTCGTGATAACTCTACCTAGTTTGAACCAATGAACGTTGACTGACTGCTGACCTAAAGGAGGGACTTTAATTACTGGCTGCCGTCTTTGTCGGAGCCGGTCTCGTCGACGACGACGTAGAGGGTGCTGCCGCGGGACCAGAGCTTGAGGAGGGTCTTCTTGCCCTCGGCCTTGGTGCTGAGCTCGATGGCGTCCTTGGCGTTGGCGACGGGCTGGCGATTGATCTCGAGGATCACGTCGCCTGCCTTGAGGCCGGCGCGGGCCGAGGCGGACTCGGGATCGACCTGGGTGATGACCGCGCCCTTGAGCTTGGCCGGGAGGTTGAGTTCGCGGCGGCCGGCGCGGTCGAGGTCGTCGACGGCGACACCATTGAGCACGCCCTCGTCGTTGGCATTGTTCTTCGAGAGGGACTCGAGGCCGCCCTTGCCTTTGCCCTTGGCGCCGGGGCGCTCGGTGGTGGTGGCGGTGATCTGCTCGGTCTTGCCCTCGCGGAGGACGTCGAGGTTGAGCTTGGTGCCGGGAGCGAAGGCACTGACCTGATTCTTGAGATTGTTGGAATCGGTGACGGGCTCGCCGTTGAGGGCGGTGATGACGTCGCCTTCCTTCAGGCCGGCCTTGGCGGCGGGGCTGCCGGCGACGATGTCGGCGACAAGGGCGCCCTTGTTGCTCTTCAAGTTAAAGGAGTCAGCGAGGGCGGGCGTGATGTTCTGGATGTTTACGCCGAGGTAGCCGCGGGTGACCTTGCCGGTCTTGACGAGGCTATCGGCGACCTGGCTGACGAGGTTGGCCGGGACGGCGAGACCGACCCCCTGGAAGCCGCCGCTGCGGCTGAGGATGGCGGTGTTGATGCCGAGGAGGCGGCCGTTGACGTCGACGAGGGCGCCGCCGGAGTTGCCGGGATTGATCGCGGCGTCGGTCTGGATGAAGTCCTCGTAGCCTTCGACCTCGGCGAGGATGCCGATGTTGCGGCCCTTGGCGCTGACGATGCCGCTCGTGACGGTCTCGCCGATGCCGAAGGGATTGCCGATGGCGAGGACGCGGTCGCCGACCTCGGATTTGGCGCTGTCGGCGAAGGTGACGGCCGGGAGGTCCTTGGCGTCGATCTTCACGACGGCGAGGTCGGTCTGCGGATCGCGGCCGACAACCTTGGCGGAGAATTCGCGGCCATCGCTGAGGGCGACGGTGACGACATCAGCGCCGTCGATCACGTGATTATTGGTCACGACGTAGCCGTCGGCGCTGACGATGACACCGGAGCCGAGACCGCTCTGCGGCTGGGTCTGCATGTCGGGCATGCGACCGCCGAAGAATTGGCGGAAGGCGGGATTGTCGAAACCGGGCGGAAGCTGGGCAGCGACGCGCTTGGCCTTGGTCTCGGTGGTGATCTTGACGACAGCGGGCGAGACGCGCTTCACAACAGAGGAGAAGCTGGCGGCCTCGAGCTGGCCGCGGGCGACGGGCGTGGTGTCGCGCTTGAGATCGATGGCGGACTTGGTCGAGCCGGTGGTGGAGGCGGCGACGAGGACGCCGGCGAGGGCGAAGGCGCCGATGGCGAAGATCGCGGCGGCGCGGGACTTGGCGGGAACGGGAGCGAAGATCGGAGGATTCATGGTGATAAAATTGGGTGAAGGACTGCGGTTGATGGGGCAGACCTTAACACGGCGAATTCTCCACGGGCTTTCGGGAGTATTACAGAATGGTAAGGTTTGGGGGCGGGGGCAGGGCACTGCCGCGGGGAAAGCGGACGGAGTTTTGGCCACGGATTACACGGATAGACACGGATGCGGCGCGGCACTATCGGTGGGAGATGAAACGCGGGCTAACGTGGGTCAGTTTCTTCCTGGCGGTGGCGGTGTGGGCTGGTGCGGCGGAGAAGCCGCCGTTTCCCCACGCGCGTCTGGGCGTGGCCAATGGGTGCTTCGTGGAAAGCGTGGCGCTGGTCGATGCGTGGCAGGCGACGGTGGGCGCGGAGACGTGGGTAAAGCTGCTACGCTGGGGCGCGATGGAGGAAGCGGAAGTCGTCGCGGGCCACGCGGTCGCCGTCGGCGAAGTGCGCGGGAAGCTCTGGTGCTGGGACGTGAATTTCGGCTGGAATGCGCTGCCGATCGAGACGGCGCAACGGGACGCGGCGGAGGTCGTGGCCGGGCCCGTGGTCGCACGCTACGCGAAAGTGAAAGCGCAGTTTCCCCTCTACATGGCGGACTTTCCGCAGGCGGCTGGAGCGGCGGGCGCCCAATCGTCGAGTGCGAACGAAGCGATCCGGGACGCGAGCATCGCGGGCGAGCGGCTCGCGCGCCGACGGCCGGTGAACGTGGTGGTGTTCACGCAGGGCACCGGCGAGTCGGCGCGGGAAAACGCGGCAGCGGTGTTTGTGTTCGGCGGACGTTACTGCGTCTACGTGCCCGAGGTGGGCACGGTGCCCTTTCGCGTGCAGGGCGGGGTGGAAAATCTCCGCCTCATCCAGCAACTCCTCCGACGCATGGTCGGCGACGTGGGCGTGGTGCGGAAGGTGTGAGTTAACCGCAAGTCCACGGAGCAAATCACTCGACGTAGGGAGGGAGAAGCGACTTTGCTTTCTCGGTCGGGCACAAAATTTGGCTCGGCGAGAAAAATGCCCCACGGTCAGAAATTACCCCTGAAAGTTTCTCGTGCGTGGCGCGGGAGGATTGTTCTTGCGAACGTGAAATGAGTTTCTGGGTGCTTGAAATAACGGCAGATCACAACCTCTCACATTATGGACACCTATATTCCAATGCCCGTGCCGTCCGAGCCTGATCCGCAGGTCGCAG
>CANGHW010000079.1 GCA_947453695.1 Opitutia bacterium | reverse complement strand
GTGGGTTGGGTTCTTGCCGTCACCCGGTCCGCTCACGATGAGGCGGGCGGAAGGGAGCTGGCGCAAAATGCGCACGCCTTCGACGATTCGGGGCAACGCCGAGGTGGAGAGACGGTTAGTGGCGGAGAGGCCGGGGGTGTTGCCATTGCCTCCTCCGAGCACAACCACGTAGCGGCAGTTTGCGAGGTCTGGCGGTAAAGTAGAACCTGACGAAAACTCCGGCATCGGAGCGTAGCGAGCCTCCAGCGGACGAACCAGCTCCACGCTGACGAACTTGTTGCTGAAAATAAACAGCAGGCCAGTGCCACTCAGAAGGAAAGTGTAGCCCAGGCGCTTGCGGCGGGTAAGCCACAGGGTGACAAGTCCGGCGGCCAGCAGTGCGAGACAGAGCGGCAGGGGCATCAGCCAGAAGGCTACGAGTTTTTTGAGCCAGAAGAACATCGCCGGGAGAAAAAACGGTGCGGACGCCGTTTGGCGAGTTCGGCGTTGATACACGACGGCCAATAATGGTCATGTGGGGGACGAGATTATCCATTCTCGCGTCCGGACATAGTCTGTAACATCACCCATCCCCGCTTAACCCTACCCATGAAAAAACTTCTCGCACTCCTCGTGCTCGCGGCCGTCCCGTTCTCGTTCGCGGCCGAACCCCTCAAAATCGCCGTCATTCCCAAGGGAACGACGCACAGCTTCTGGAAATCGGTGGAGGCCGGGGCGCGCGAGGCGGGCAAGGAACTCGGCGTGGAGATCATCTGGAAGGGGCCGCTCAAAGAAGACGACCGCGCCCAGCAGATCGGTGTGGTGCAGCAGTTCGTCTCGTCGGGTGTATCGGCCATCGTGCTGGCTCCCCTCGATGACACCGCGCTTCGCACCCCGGTCGCGGCGGCGGCAGCCCGCAAGATTCCGGTCGTGATCATCGATTCGGCGCTGAAGGGTGAGGCTGGCAAGGATTTCGCGAGCTTTGTTGCGACGGATAACCGCCGCGGCGGTTTCTTGGGTGGCGAGGAACTCGCCCGTCTCCTTGGCGGCAAGGGTAAGGTCGTCCTCCTCCGTTATGCGGAAGGCTCGGCGAGCACGGCCGAACGCGAGGCGGGTTTTCTCGATGCCATGAAGAAGAACCCGGGGATAACGGTGACCGTCGACAACCGTTACGGCGGCGCCACGGTGTCCTCGGCGCAGGATGCGTCGATGAACCTCATCGACAAGATCCGTGAGGCCGACGGCATCTTCTGTCCCAACGAGTCCAGCACGCAGGGCATGATCCTCGCGCTCCGCCAGACGGGCTTGTCCGGCAAGAAGAAGTTCGTGGGTTTCGACACGTCCGACTTTCTCAATCAGGCTCTGGCCAAAGGAGACGTGCAGGCGCTCGTGGCCCAGAATCCGAAGCGCATGGGTTACCTCGGAGTTGTGACGGCGGTGAAGCAATTGCGCGGCGAGAAAATTGAGCAGCGCGTCGACACCGGCTGCGAACTCGTCACCAAGAAATAAGCCACTCCCGGATGCCCCCGTCCGCCGAAACCGCTTCGCAGCCGCGGCTCCGCTTGGACGGTGTGCGCAAGGCGTTTGGCGCCACACTCGCGCTTAATGGCGTGAGCTTGGCTGTCGCGGCCGGCGAGGTGCATGCCCTCGTCGGCGAGAACGGCGCCGGCAAGAGCACTCTCATGAAGGTGCTCGCCGGTGTGCACCGGCCCGATGCGGGCACGATGCAGATCGACGGCCGCGACTACGTGCCGTCCGGTCCGCTCGCGGCGCGCGAAGCGGGGATCCTGATGGTGCATCAGGAACTCGCCATTGCGCCGCACCTGACGGTGGCCGAGAACATTCTGCTCGGCGCCGAGCCGACGCGCGGCGGGCTGCTGGACCGCGGCGAAGTCCGCCGGCGGGCCGGCGAAGCGTTGGCCGAACTTGGCCGGCCGGACATCCCGCTGGACCGGCCCGCCGGACAACTCTCGATCGCCGAGCAGCAATTGGTGGAGATCGCCCGGGCGATTGCGCTCGGTTGCCGCGTGCTCGTGCTCGACGAACCGACCAGCAGCTTGACCCTGGCCGACACGGAAAAATTATTTGCACTGGTGCGCCGGCTGCGTGCCCAAGGGCGCTCGGTGATCTACATTTCTCACTTCCTCGAAGAGGTGAAGGCCATCAGCGACCACTTCACGGTCCTCCGCGACGGCGCCAGCGTGGGGAGCGGCCGCACGGCGGACGTCACGCCGGACGAGATCGCGCGCCTCATGGTGGGACGTAATGTGAGCGAACTCTACGTGCGCTCGCCGAGGATTCCTGGCGACACGCTCATCGCCATAAACGCTGTTGCCGGGGTAAAGCGCCCCACCGCGGCCTCGCTGCAGTTGCGCCGGGGCGAGGTGGTCGGTCTGGCGGGGCTGGTGGGAGCCGGGCGCACGGAGCTCTTGCGCACGGTCTTCGGGCTCGATGCGTTGACTGCCGGCGACGTGAAGGTCGGTGCCTTCACCAGCGCGGGCTCACCGGCGGCGCGTTGGCGGCAGGGGGTGGGGTTGGTGAGCGAGGATCGGAAGACCGAGGGCCTCGCTTTGGATCTGAGCATAGCGGACAATCTGACGCTGACGCGCCTGCCATCTTGGGTGCGGCCGGCAGCCCAGGCAGCCGATGCGCAGCGCTGGGTGGAAAAACTCGGAGTGCGGTGCGCGCACCCGCGGCAGACGATCCGCGAGCTATCGGGCGGCAATCAGCAGAAGGTCGCTCTCGCCCGGCTCCTGCACCACGATGTCGACGTGCTCCTCCTCGACGAGCCGACGCGCGGAATCGACGTTGGTGCGAAGCAGACCATTTACCGCGTGATCGACGAGTTGGCCTGTGCGGGCAAAGGCGTGCTCGTGGTGAGCAGTTACCTGCCGGAGTTGCTTGGAATCTGCGATCGCATCGCGGTGATGTGCCGCGGTGTGCTGGGTCCGGCCCGGCCGGTGGCCGAGTGGAACGAACATAAGATCATGCTCGCTGCGACGGCGACTGCTCCGGCGGCAGACGCTGCTTAAATATTTACTCATGGCCTCCGCTCCTTCCGCTCCGTCTGCCCAATCGCGCCTGCGCCACGTGTTGTCCGCCTTCGGTCCGGCCATCGGACTGTTTTTCGCGTGCGCGCTGTTTGCGGGGCTCCGGTGGCAGACCTTTATGTCGGTCGACAATTTCGCGATCATGCTGCAACAGACCGCGGTGATCGGCGCCGGCGCGATCGGGATGACGGTCGTGATTGTCGCCGGCGGCATCGATCTGGCGGTCGGTTCGACGGTTGCGCTGGTGACGGTGGCTATCGCGTTGCTCTTGAAAGAGCAGGTCTCGCCCCTGCTCGCGGCGCTGGGTGGCGTCGGCCTCGGTGGCGTGTGCGGCCTGCTCACGGGAACCCTGGTGACCCGCCTCGGATTGACTCCGTTCATCGTGACGCTCGGCTTGATGGGCGCGCTCCGAGGCGCGGCTAAAGGTTTGGCCAGCGAGCAACCGATTTATCCGGATGAGACTTGGCTGAACGGGCTGATGAAGTTGCGTGACAACGGTGCGCCGCCGATCGGCGTCTGGATCACACTCGCGCTGGCGGTGGTGGTGGCGCTCATGCTGCGCTACACCCGGTTCGGTCGGCACGTGTTCGCCATCGGGTCGAACGAGCAGACGGCGCGCCTCTGCGGTGTGCCAATCGAGCGGCAGAAAATTCTGATTTATGTAGTCGGCGGATTATTCGCTGGTGTCGCGGCAGTGCTGCAGTTCGCCTACCTGACGGGCGGCGATCCGACGACGTCGGTGGGGCTCGAACTAAACGTCATCGCGGCGGTCGTCATCGGTGGCGCAAGCCTAAGTGGCGGCCAGGGCACGGTGCTTGGCAGCCTGATCGGCGCATTGATCATGAGTGTGGTGGCCAACGGCTGCACCAAGCTCGGCATGCCTAATTGGGTGCAGGAAATCGTCACCGGCGGCATCATCGTGGCCGCCGTGCTGCTCGACCAACTGCGCCGCCGGGGGCGGAGCTGAGCTGATCGGTTTGTTAAGGTTTCGGCAGCGGAACCTGAGCCGTGGTGCGAAGGTAGCCGATGAGGTCACGGACCTCCTCGGTCGACAACGCCCGGAGGAGGCCCTCGGGCATCATCGAGACGGGAGATTTTTCGCGGGCCTGAATCTCGGATTTGGCGAGGACGGTGTCCTGGCCGACGAGCCGCAAGGTGAGCTGGCGATCATCCTCGGCGGCGACATTGCCAGAAAGCGTGCGGCCGTCGCGAGTGGTGACGGTAACAAGTTGGTAGCTTTCCTGCATGACCTCGCTCGGGTTGATAATCTCGGTGAGGATGTAGTCGAGATTGCCGCGGTTGGAGCCGGTGAGGTCGGGGCCGACGTTACCGCCGGTGCCGTAGAGGGTGTGGCAGGCGGTGCAGGTGCGTTCGAAGAGCGCGCGGCCGTGAGAAACGTCAGCGTGGGCAAGGGCGTCGTCCGTGAGGAGGCGTTTGAATTTCGCCATGTCGGCCTGCTTGTCGTCGGCGGGTTGAGCGACTGGCCCCCAGAAATCGACAAAGGACTGTCCGAGGACCCGTTGGAGTTGGCGGGCGGCGAAAGCGGTGATGTCGCGTTTCGGCACTGTGTTTTTTCGCAGCGCGCCGAAGAGGGCCTGGGCGGTGCTGCGTCGCGAAGAGAGCGTAAGCAGGGCTTCCGCTTGGTCGGCGGCAGCGAAGTTCGCATAGCGGGCGAGAAGAGTTTGCGCGATGCGGGGATCATCGAATGCGGCGAGGGCGCGGATCGCGTCGCGGCGCATCAGTTCTTCGTCCAGCAGCGTGAGGGCGATGGGTAGAGCCGGAGCGTAGGCATCACGTGCGAGGCCGCGGAGGATATCACGACGCTGTGCGACCGGTGCGTTCGCATCGCGGAGAAGGGCGAGTTGGGCAGCGGACGCTTTGGCGTCGCCGAAGAGTTGGTTTACTTGATTGAGCAAGTCGCGGAGCGGGGCGTCGGCCGAGGCGGTGAGCGCGACGGAGACGGTTTCCCAGTTGGGCGGCGGGCCAACCTCGCGGCGACCGAGCGACGTTAGTCCGTTGCGCAGGCCTTCGAGTAAGGCCTTGCGAACTGTGGCGCTGGGCGTGCGGGCGAGTGCGGCGGCAACCGGCTCGATCTGTTTTTCAGCGAGTGCGCGGCGGGCAATAAATTGCGTGAGCAGGGGAATCTCGCTGCGAGTGGCGAGGTTGAGTGCGCGGACGACGTCGCTGGGCACAAGTGGCTCGATGCCAAACCAAAGAAGTTTCGGGAGATTGTGGTCAGCGTTGTCTTCAGCGTGGGCGACGAGTCCCTCAGCGATCGGCCAGCGTTCGGCAAGCGGCAGGCGCTGGAGGGCGGCCGTGAGATAGAGGCGCACGACCGGCGAGGAATCGGAGCGAGCGAGTGCGGCAAGTTTGGCACGGGCGGCGGCGTTGAAGGAGAAGTCTTCGCCAAGAAGTTGGATCGCCCAGGCGCGGACATAGGGTTCGATGTGATCCAAGAGCGGGAGCAAACGATCGGCCGGGAGGTTTTGCGTGACGTGCAGCGCCCAGAGTGCGCGCAATTGGTGGGCGGAGGATTTGGACTCGTTAAACAACGTCCAAAGGCGCGCGGGCACGGTCCGATCAAGGCGCCCTTCGGCGGCGCGTTGCTGGAGGAGAATGCGGGCGCGGCGGCTATACCAGTCGTTGCGATGAGTCAGGAGGCCAACGAGTTCGACGTCGGATTGCGCGGCGAGGTTGAGTCCCGATTTTCCGGGGAGTCCTTTGGGCGCGAGCCGATAGATGCGGCCAGTTTCCTTTTCGGTGAGCGAGTTGCCGCAGATGTCGCCGTCGTGCCAGTCGAGCACGTAGACGGCGCCGTCGGGGCCAATCTCCATGCTGAAACCGACCCAGGCCGTGTCGTTGGCGAGGAGTGTGTCGTCGCCGTGGTGTCCCACGAAACCGGAGCCCTTGGGCTCGAGGATATCGGTGAGCACGGCGTGCTCGTGGATATTGGCCATGAAAATGCGGTCGCGATATTGCTGGGGAAATTCATCGGCGAGGTAGATGCGCGCGCCACCGTGGGCCGAGCGGTGGCGGTGGTCGGCGATGGTCTTGATGTCATCGTAGACGTAGGGATTGATATGCTTGCCGCCCTGGCGGTGGTAGATGCCACCGGGAATGACGTGCCAGAGATGAGGAATAACGCAGGCCGTGATGAACATCTGGCCGTGGTCGTCGAAATCGAGACCCCAGGGATTGCTAAAGCCGTGAGCGACGATCTCGAAACGGTCTTTCGTCGGATGGTAACGCCAGACGCCGCCGTCGATGTATTGGCCGTCTTTGACCGTGATTTTTTCCGGGAATGGATCGCCCTTGCGGTAGATCTTTCCGCCGTCGACCGGTTTGCCGACAGTTGAGCGAGTGGCAAATCCCTGGCAGCCGTAGAGCCAACCATCGGGTCCCCATGTAAGACTGTTGAGGGTTTCGTGGCGGTCTTGGATACCCCAGCCGGTCAGCCGGACTTCGATTTTTTCGTCGGCGATGTCATCGTGATTTTTGTCCGGCACGAAAAGCAAGTTAGGTGGGGCACCGAGCCACAGACCGTCGAAGCCGACGGCGATGGCAGCAGGAAAGGGGATGCCCTCGAGGAAGACGGTTCGTTTATCGAAGCGGCCGTCGCCGTCGGTGTCCTCAAGGATGACAATGCGGCTGTCGCCGTTGGCAGAGAAACCTTTGCCGCGAGTTTCGTAATCGCGGTTCTCGGCGATCCACAGCCGGCCGCGGTCGTCCCAACAAAACGCCATCGGCTGCGTGAGAAGCGGTTCGGCAGCGGCGAGTTTTACCTCGAAGCCGGCCGGAACGGTCATCTTGGCTGCGGCCTGCTCTCCAGTGAGAAACACGGCCTGCTTGCCTTCGGCTTTGGCGAGGCCCCACAGTACGCCGTCGGAGGCTTCGCCGGTGTAGGCCTTCCATGAGTCGGTGAGCGCGACGTCGTCGAGCGCGCCGGAGTAGACGACGAACTGGTGGCGGACGGTTTCGGTTTTGCCCTTCGCGAGCGACCAATCGCCGGAGATGGCGCGGCTCGGGCCGGCGCCCATCTGGCCGTCGATGCGCCACGGGAGAGGGTAGCCGGTATTTTTAGGATGGTCGAAGATCGCGATGTGCGCCTGGTCGCTGCGGCCATCGAGTTTGAGGCCTACGTCGACCCAGATCGCACGTTGGCCAGTGGCGCGGTCGTTGCGCTGGCGGTTGCTGTTGGTGACTGAGCCCTCCATCCCGGCGCGCCAGGGCATGCGCAGGAAAAGCCCGCCGTAGTCGTATTTGGCGACGGTGAGGTCAACGAGGCCTTCGCCCCGCCACTCGAGATCGAGCAGGTAGCGGTCGCCGGAGTCGCGCATCGTCCACGTTTGGGTTTCGGCCATGACAGCCTGACCATTGGCGTCGAGCAAGTGGTAGACCGTGGACCATTTAACCTCGTTGCCCTGCTTGATGATCGGCTCGCTGGAGACGCGGCGCCAGTAGCCGTTGCCTGGGTTGTGGAAGTAATCGCGACCGTTGACGCGAGTGAGACCCCAATAGAGGCCGGTCTGATGCTTGTGGTGGTCGGGACTGAATTCCGTGAGAACACTTTTTCCGTCGGGTGAGATGAGCGGATGAATGTAAGGCCGAAAATCTGGGCGGATGTTCTGCGTGAGGATTGGCTTCGTTTCGTGGGCCCGGAAGACGGACAAGGTGTGCGCCGTCTCATCGGTTCGCAGGGTGAGTGGACCGGCACGGAGGGCGACGACGAGCAGCGCGGAAGCGACCGCGGATAGCAGGCGGGCGAGGAGGCGGGGGAACATGGGGTGGCGGGGAAAAGCAGCCGGCGACAGCGCGCCGGCGGACGAGGGTTAGGGTTGGCGGAGCAGTTGCCGTGCGCCGACATTTTGCGGATCGAGAGTGAGCGTGCGGCGGGCGGCGGCTTGAGCGCCGGGGACGTCGCCGGTGCGGAGGAGCACGGTGGCCAGGGCGTAGGGGTAGTCCGGTGACTGCGGCGCGAGCGCCTCGGCGCGACGGAGGGCGTTGGCCGCATCGGCGAGTCGATTGGTCTGCGCGAGGAGGAGGCCGAGGTTATACCACGCGCGGTCGAAGCGCGGGTCGCGTTCGAGGGCTAGGCGGAAGGCCATCTCGGCGTCGGGCAATTGGCGGGCCTCGGCAAACGCGAGGGCGGCTCGGTAGGCGGACGGGGCGTCAGCGGACTGGAGCTGGGCAGCGCGAAAAAAGGCGGCGGCGGCGGGTTGGGCGGCGCCCTGAGCGCTCAGCGTGAAGCCGAGGGCCTCGAAGATGCCGGGCGAATTGGGGTCCCATTGGGCAGCGAGCCGCATGGCTTTTTCGGCAGCGGCGGGCTGGCCACGGTTGGCGAGGTCCTGACCGAGCCGGAGCTGGCCGCCCGGCTGGTCCGCCGAGAGTGCCAGGTAGGTATCGAGTTCGCGGCGGGCAGGGGAATCGGTCGGCAGTTCGGGCGAAAGGGCCCAGGCGGCATCGAGGCGAACGAGGCGCACGGGGTCCTGCAGGAGGGCATGGAGACGATCGTGTGACGGGGCGTGGCCGTTGAGCAGGCGCACGCCGGCCGCGCGTTCGAGTGGGTGGGCGGCGGTGAGCGCGGTCTGGGCTGCAGTGAGGACGGCGGCGGTGCGCTCGAACGGAGCGAGCAGATCGAGCAATGTGGCGCGCCATGCCGGGATGTCTTCGCGGGCGAGCACGGCGAGCAGGGCGGCGGGAGCGGTTGGCTGGTTGGCTTGGGCGGCGGCGATAGTGCGCGTGCGGGTGCGCTGGTGGGAGGCGAGTTTGTCGCCATACCACGCGGTGGTTATGTCAACCGCCCAGTCGGTGGACTTGTCAGTGTGGCACCGGTTGCAGGCGTTGGGAATGCCGAGTTCGCGGGTGAGCAGGGGATCGGGACGGATCCAGCCGTGGTCGTGTCGCGGGGAACGCTGCATGTAGGTGGTGGTGGGCATGTGGCACGACACACAGAGATTGCCGGTGCTGCCGGCGGCGTGATGGGAGTGGGCGAGCGGGTCGATCGGGACGGCGCGGGTGCCGTTGGGTTGGACGCGGCCGGGCGCAGCGTGGCATTGGAGGCAGAGCTGGTTGTCGTTGCTCGGTAAAATGGTTTTGTTCGAGTGCGGGTCGTGACAATCGAGGCAGGTGACGCCGGCGTGGCCCATGCGGCTGAGGAGCACGGAGGTCCAGTTGAAATCCTCGTCGCGTTGCTGGCCGTCGGGGAAAAACACGTTGGCCTCGGTCGGCAAAGTGACGCGGTAATGGTCGAAGTAGTTGTCGCCCGGTTGGAACGTGCCGGTGAGTGGCTCGTTGCGGGCGTGGCAGGGCGCACACGTGTGCATCATGCGCTGGCGGTCGCCCCGGAACGGCGCGGGGGCTTTATCCTTTTTGGCCGTCGCCGGTCCATGGGAGTCGGGCATTGGGCCGTGGCACTGGATGCAGCCGACGCCATGCTCTACCCACGTGGACTTGTAGGTGTCGGACGCAGCATCGTAGTTCTTCTGGTAGCCCGTCATGTGGCAGTGGGCGCACATGGAGTTCCAGTTCATGCCGCGCCCGGTCCAGTGGCCCCATTCGCCGGGCTGGCGGTTTTCCTGGGCGAAGACGTTGAACCAATCCCGACGGGACGGATCGAAGGCGAGGTCAGTCGGCTGCCAGCGTCCGCCCGCAGTCGGCACGAGGGGTTGCCAGATCGGCTTATGACCCAAAATGAGATCGGGGCGGTAGGTGGTCACTGGCGCACCGACCGGCCCCGGCGAGGTTAGTGCGGGGCGGTTGGCTTCCCACGTGACATCAAAGTGCGTGCCGCCGTCGGCGATGGACTTGCCCGAAACGAAGGCGTCTTGGTCGCGCACCGGGTTGATCGGACGGTTGGCGAGGGCGTGGTCAGTGGTGGCCCACGCTGCATGGACGGCTGCGTGGCACGACTGACAGGTGTCGGAAGTCTGGTGCGTCGCTTGCGCGACGGTGCGAACGGAGGCGGCAGCGGGTGCGGCAGCGGCGGCTGCAGATTCCGGCGAACGCCGCTTGCAGCTGGTCGCTAGCGATGTGCCAGCAATCGCCAACAGCCAACCGGAGGCGACGATAACGGTGAGAGCAGGCAGAGAAAAGCGGCGACGGGGCAACGGCACGGGTAGAAGCTGAGGTGGGCCGGCGGGTCTCGCCAAGGTCAAAGGCGGAAAGGGAAACGGGGATTTCGGCCAGACGGGTTGCGTGTGTAAGCACAAAAAAGGCGGGGTGAAAGATCACCCCGCCAGAAAGGTCGAGAGTCGGGCGACGGCCTACTTGCCGAGGCTCTTGCGGAGGTCGGCGAGTTGATTGGCGCTGCCGAGGAGGTGATTGCGCGAAGAGATGAACTTCGCGTATTCCGCGATGAAGATCTTACCTGGCGGGCGGAAGTCGAACTCGGAGGGCTTGTCGCGGAAGAACTCGCGGTGAACGCGGGTCCATACGAGACGGCCGTCGGTATCGATGTTGATCTTGGTGACGCCGAGTTTGGCGGCCGGGAGATACTCGTTTACATCGACACCCATCGAGCCGGCGATCGTGCCGCCGGCAGCGTTGATACGGGCGACTTCGTCCTGCGGAACGGACGAGGAACCGTGCATGACGAGCGGGAAGCCAGGCATGCGGGCCTTGATCTTCTCGAGCACGTCGAAGTGGAGGGATTGCTTGCCCTTGAACTTGAAGGCGCCGTGCGAGGTGCCGATGGCGCAGGCTAGGGAGTCACAACCGGTCTTCTTTACGAAGTCCTCGGCCTCGGCCGGATTGGTGAGGGTGGCGTGGCCGTCCTCGACCTTAATATCTTCCTCGACGCCGCCGAGCATACCGAGTTCGGCTTCGACGGAGATACCCTTGGCGTGGGCGCGATCGACCACGCGTTTGCTGATCTCGACGTTCTTGTCGAACGGATCGTGCGAAGCATCGATCATGACGGAACTGAAGAAACCGGAGTCAATGCACTCGTAGCAGGTCTGCTCGTCGCCGTGGTCGAGGTGCACTGCGAAAATGGCCTCGGGGAAAATGTCGCCGGCGGCGCGGATGATTGCCTCGAGCATGCGCTTGTCGGTGTAGCTGCGCGCGCCCTTGGAAATTTGGATGATGAACGGAGCCTGGGACTCGATGGCGCCACGGAAGAGGCCCATCGCCTGCTCGGCGTTGTTGATGTTGTAGGCGCCGACGGCGTATTTCCCGTAGGCGTGTTTGAAGAGCTGCGCGGTGGTGACGATCATGGGAGTAAAATGGACAGGAACATGCAGCTTCCGTGCACGATTCCGCCCGGGCAAGGGTTTTCTCTGTGCATAAATTGCGGGAGGTTCCTGCGGCTTGCCCGAAACCTGAACTGCTAAAGGGCAGGTGTTAGTCACCGCCACGCGGCGGTGGAGTCGTCGGAGGCGGAGTGCCGCCCCGGCCGCCTTGAGGCCCCATGGTCTCGCCAATGAGTTTGGCGAGCTGCTGCTGCGATTGTTGCTGCTGCTGAATCTGCTGCAGAGCGGCGACCTGCGGGGCGGAGAGCACCGCCTGAGATTGGTTGATGGCGGTGCTGGTCACTGGCGCGGTGGTCAGGCTGCGGCCGCCGTCGCCGGCGAGCGCGAGCAAGCCGCCACCGGGACCGCTGCCGGCGAGATTGCCGATCACCGCGCCGAGGGCGCCAAGGTCAGGGCTGCGGGGGCCGGGCGGTGGAGGCGCGATCGGTGTCGCAGTGATCACGTTGGCAGCCGGGCGCACGGGCGTGTTGGAGGCGAGAATCTGGACGAGCTGCTCGGCTTGAGTGGTGGTGAGCGGAGTATCGGTGTAGCTCAGGCGCTGCTGGAGCTGGTTCACGACGTTGCGCTGCGGGAGCGTCTTTTCATAAGACTCAAATTGCGTGAAGCCGCTGTCGCCGAGGACGGACTTGATGCTGGCGTTGATGTCGCTTTGCACGGAGGCCATCAATTTTTGATACGAATCAGGATCGCGCCGCGGATCTATGCCCTGCTCACGTGCGGCCGCGGAGGCATCCTGCAAGGTCGTCTGACGGTCGGCCAAAATCGTTTTCAGTTTTTCGGTCTGCTCGGGCGAGAGGTTCAGATTCTTGAACAGCGCGGCGTATTGGGCGTCGATGCGGGCTTTTTGCTGCACGTTGATCAAGGCTTGCACCTCGGGTTTTGCCATGAGGTCGCGGAGAGCATTCATCTGCTGCATCGGATTGCCGGGACCGCGCCCTGCGCGACCCTCCATGGCAGGAACGGTCGCGAGGGGCGACTCGGGATCGCCGGTGCGCGCCTGAGCAGTGAGGCGCTCGTTGAGCTGTTTGTTGGTCTTGTCGAGATCCCACACCCGCTTCTGCAGATCGGACCGCTCGTCCTTGTTTAGCGCGGCAGCGCGCAGCTCGACCAGCTCGCCATATTGTTGCCACGCGAGATAGGCGCCACCGATCGTGGTGAGCGCGAGCAGGCCGATGAGGTAGTTCTTGGGAGAGTTCACGGTGGGAGGCTGACGCGAAGATAACGGTTAAGTTCCGTCCGACACCAGCCCCGACCGTGCGCCCGAGCCCGCGACTATCGCGGCGGAAACTCGAAGTCGGCCTTCGCGCCTGTGGGTGACAGCACGAGGTAGGCCCCGAAGGGCATGCCGCGTTTCGAGGTGAAGCCTTGGATGAGTTCGGTGCGGCCTGTCTCGAAGAGCTTGAGTGCTTCCTCGGCCGGGATCTCTTTGCCGCAAAGGGCCTTCTTCAATGTGAAGACGATGCGGTTGTCCTGGTCGGGCTTGCGCACGTAGAACGCGTCCGGCGTCTCCACGATCTCGGCGTCCTTGTGCATCTTGCTCTTGCCGAGCACGACACCCTTCGAGAGGTCCGGTGGCGTCTTCGCCTTGCGGGCGACGGGCTTGCCGTCCTTGTCGAGCTTCGGGGCGCGGGGCGGAAACTCCCACGAAAACTTCGGGCCTTCGCGCTTCAGCATCGCGCTGAACGGGCGGCCTTTTTTCGAGATGAAGTTTTCGATGACGCCAGTTTTCCCCTCAGACACCATCTGGATGACCATCTCGCGGGTGATCGCCTTTTGGCACATGAGGCGGCCGATGCGGAAGGTTTGTTTCCAGCCGTCGCCTTCGCGTTCGCGGAGCACGTGACTCGAGCCGACTTCGCAGAGACCGGCGCCAGTTTTTTCGTCGACCCAGTAGGGCTCGACTGTGCCGAGATCGACCTTGTCGCCGAAATCATACTGTGCCTGCCACTTCCCCTTCTCCTCGTCTTTGACGAGCTTGAGGAGCGCGGAGAAACGAGCGCGGGTCTTCGCGGAAATGAAGCCGTCGAGCGGGCCGACCTGGCCCGTGGAGACGAGCGTGGCGACTTCGGACTCCTCCATTTTGCGGCCGCCGATGACCTTGTAGATCATGAACTCTCCGTCTTGCGACTTGTAGCCGCGGAGCGTTTCGCGGAGCGGTTGGCCATCAGTGGGCGAGATGATCTCAGTAACGCGTGCGATGGAGTCGTCTTCCTCGAAACCCTTCACGCGCTCGATAATGCCCTTCGTCTGCTCAATGACCTCTTCCATGAATTTTTCACGGGAGAATTTGTTGTGCTCCATTTGGCGGAGCTTGAATTCCCACTCGCCGGTCATGGCGGGCTGGGTGAGGGCGTCAGCTTTAACGGCGCCGAGGAACTGAAGGAGCTGTTCGGCCTTGGCGGTCGGAATCAGTTCGCGCTGCGGGCGGTCGACATACTTCTGATTGATGAGGCCGTCGATCGTGTCTGCGCGGGTAGCCGGCGTGCCGAGGCCGCGCTCCTTCATGGCTTCGGCGAGTTCTTCGTCGTCGACGAGTTTGCCGGCGCCTTCCATCGCGGAGAGCAGCGTGGCTTCCGTATAACGTGGTGGCGGCTTGGTGGACTCGGCGTGGAGGACGGGATCGACAGTCTTGGCCTTGGCGGGGGCGCCGTCTTCAGGCGTGAGGGCGGGGAGGGCCTTCGAGTCGGGCGAATCGTCGTCGACGGTGGTCTTGCCATAGACAGCGAGCCAGCCAGGGAAGGTGAGGACCTTGCCCTCGGTTTTGAAATCATGACCGGGCGCGACGGTGCTGATGCGCGTGGTGATATCGAACTCGGCGGACGGGAAAAATGCGGCGACGAAACGGCGCGCGATCATGTCGAAGACCTTGGCCTCCATGTCGTCGAGATTTTTGGCCTCATGGGCGGTCGGGATGATCGCGAAGTGATCCGAGATCTGCGCATTATTAAAGATGCGCTTGTTGGGCCGCAGCCAACCTTGCTCGAGGACCTGGGCAGCGTGTTTGCCGAGATCGCCGGAGAGGTTATTGAGCGTCTCGCGACAGGTAGGAATGTAATCCTCCGGCAGCGCGCGCGAGTCGGTGCGGGGGTAGGTGATCATCTTGTGGCGCTCGTAGAGGGCCTGAGCGATCTGCAGCGTGCGGCGCGCGGGGAGGCCGTAACGATTGTTGGCCTCGCGCTGGAGTGTCGTGAGATCGTAGAGGCGCGGCGATGCTTGGTTGCTGGCCTTCTTCTCTTCGGTGACGGCGGCGAACGGCTGCCCCTGACAGGCGGCGAGGACGGCTTCGCCCAGCGCTTTTTGCCAGATGCGGTCGATGCGATCATGGTCGTCGCCCTCGGCCTTCTTGAAGTTGGCGCGTTGGTAAACCCCTTCGTAGCTGCCTTTCGCGATCTGGAAGGTCGCGGTGACGCGCCAGTAGTCGCGCGGCTTGAAGTTCTTAATTTCCTGCTCGCGGGCGTAGAGGATCGCGAGGGTGGGCGTCTGCACGCGGCCGACGGAGGCGACGTTGCCGGCACGGGAGCCGAACATGCGCTTCGTGAGCGCGCGGGTGCCGTTGATGCCGATGAGCCAGTCGCTCTCGCTGCGGCAGCGCGCGGCGTCGGCGAGGCCGGCGAGTTGCTCACCGGGGCGCAGGCTCTTAAATGCGTCTTGGATACCGCCGGTGGTCATCGTCTGCATCCACGCGCGTTTCACGGGGAGCTTCGATTTCGTGAGCTGGTAGAGGTAGGCGAAGATCAACTCGCCCTCGCGTCCGGCGTCGCAGGCATTGATGACGGTGCTGATATCTTTGCGGGCGAGAAGTTTTTTGAGAGCGTTGAAGCGCTCCTTGGAGTCCTCGATAGGCTTGAGACCGAACTTTTCCGGGATGATCGGTAGTGTCTCAAGGCGCCAAAAACCGTATTTCTTCTTGTCGATGTCCTCCGGCATCTCGAGTTCCACGAGGTGGCCAAGCGCGTAGGAAACGACAAATTCGTCGTTTTCGTAGTGATCGCCGGACTTGGGAATCTTGCCGAGTGCACGCGCGAGGTCGGCGGCGACAGACGGCTTCTCGGCGATGATGAGTGACTTCATGTGGCGCGAGCGGTTACGCAGCGCGTGCGGCGATTTCAAGGTTTAGTTTTTCGGCGCGGGCCAAATCGCGCGCGAAATCTTGGGCGGAATACGAATGAAAAACCGCGACGAAAATTATTCGACCGGCTCGCTTAGCATGTAACGCCACACGGGCTCGAAAATGGCGGCGTTGCGAAAACTGATCACCGTGGTGTGGGCCTCCTGCGAGGTTAGCGTGCCACCAGGATAGTTGGTCGCGAGCATACGCGAGTGGCGATAGGGCGGCTCGGCGCTCTCGACGATTACGAACGAGCCGAAGGCGTCGAGTTGGAGCGCGCGGAGATTTGCGAGTTGCTGCGGCCAGGTGGCGGCCTGGCGGTCCTGGAGGTGATTGAAGGTGAAGAAGCGCGATTTCGGGGTGGCAGATTCACGCGTGAGCCACGCGGCGGGTGCGTCGAGCTTGAGGTTATAGTCCTTGGGCGCACCGGTAGCGATCACCCGAGCCACGCGGTGGTGCAGACCGATGAGCATGGCATGACCGCCGCCTTGCGATTGGCCGGCGACTGCGATGGCCTCCCAACGAATGGTGCCATCGGCGTTGAGAAACTGGTTCCAGTTCTCCCCGGGGCGAGCGGACGCGAGATACTGCAGGAGTTTGATGAGGCGGTGCTCGATGCTCTCGATGCGGGGAATCGTGATGTATTTCGACGTGCCGCCGACGATGATTGCCATGCGGAAGCGCTCGAATTCCGCCGGATCTTCATCGAGACGCGCGGCGGAGGCGGAGCGGTCGTTGGGATACCGCAGCGAGATAACGTGATAACCGAGGCGGGCGGCGAGTTGGCAAAAGGCTTCCGAGCCCTCGCGGCCTGCGGTGTTTGCGGCGGGCGAGTCGGCGTCGGGTGGGGGCTCGGACGAGGTAGTTTGTGTGGCTTTCGCTTTGCCCTTTCCGGCGGCGGGCGAGGCAGTGCCGGGAATCCAGAGGAGAAGCTGATTGCGGAGCAGGGCGGGTGCGTCGGGACCAGCGGTGGCGGTTGAGCGGAGATAGATGCGATGCGGTAGGTCGAATGTCTTGATCGCCGGATCGGTCTCGCTTGGACGCACGAGCAGGATGGAGGCATCCGAAGCCCGAGTGACCGCGGCGGCCAGACATGAAAAAGCCACGAGCGCGATATGGAGCGCACTCGTGGCTGAGAGTTTCACGGCACAAGCGCCTGCGGTCGGCGCTATAATTACGCGGCGGCGACCTTGGGGGTCTCGGCGAGGGCGGCGTCAAACGAAGCGAGCATCGCGGCGATGGTTTCGTCGGTTTCGTCGCCCATATTGGAGATGCGGAAGGTCTTGCCCTTGAGCTTGCCGTAGCCGCCGTCGATCACGAGCTTGTGCTTCGACTTTAGCGTCTTGTTCAGCGCGGCGAGGTCGTAGTTCAAGTTGTTCGCGAAGCAGTTCAGTGTGACGGAGCCGTAGCCGGCCTTGGGGAACATCGTGAAGCCCTTGGCGAGGATGTGATCGCGCACGGTCTTGTTCAGACGCGCGTGGCGGGCGTAGCGGGCTTCGAGGCCCTCTGCCTTGATGTCGTCGAGCTTCGAGCGGAGCGCGTAGAACAGCGAGATGACCGGCGTGCTCGGGGTCATGCCGGCTTCGTGGTTCTTTTGGAATTCGACGAAATCAAAATAATAGCCGCGGTCGGTCATGGTCGCAGCGCGGTCGAGCGCCTTTTTGGAGACCGAGAGGAACGAGAGGCCGGGCGGGAGGGCGAAGGCCTTTTGCGAACCGGCTACGAGGATATCGATACCGAGTTCATCCTTCTTGATCGGCATCGCGCTGAGCGAGCTCACGGTGTCGATGATCGCGATGACGTCGGGGAACTCGCGGATGACTGCCATGATCGCCGGGAGATCGCTCATGCAGCCGCACGAGGTCTCGTTGTGGATGAGCGTGAGCGCATCGTAGGCGCCGGTGGCGAGTTCCTTACGGATGGCCTCGGGATCGACGGGCTGGCCCCATTCGAACTTGAGCGCGGTGGCCTGTTTGCCGCAGCGGAGAGCGACGTCAAACCACTTGTCGGAGAACGCGCCGTTCATGCAGTTCAGCACCTTCTTTTTGACGACGTTGCGGAGGGAACCCTCCATCACGCCCCACGCGCTGCTCGTGGAAAGGTAAACCGGATCCTTGGTGTAGCAGAGCGCCTGGAGCTCGGGCTGGATGGAGTTATAGAGCGCGACGAAGTCCGTGCTGCGGTGCCCAATCATGGGCTGCGACATGGCACGGAGCGTTTTTTCCGAGACGGCGATGGGGCCGGGGATGAAGAGTTTGTAGCTCATGGTTTGTGCGCGTAGGCACGGCGAAAACAGTTTACGAATTTGCGAGCGTCAACCTTCATTCCTCTTCTCGCTCATGTCGCAGCCCTGGCTGAAGAAAAAAATCAACGCCCTCGAACTCTATACGATCGATGTCATTCTCGGTCGGCGGGCAGACACGGGGGCGGCGATCTACGGGGCGTTTCTGCAGTCATTGTCGTGGCTGTTCAGTGGGATAGTGCAGTCCCGCTGGTGGCTCTACCGAAACCGGATTTTTCACGACCAACCGCTCGGCTGCTTGGTGGTAGTAGTGGGAAATCTAACCGTCGGCGGCACCGGCAAGACGCCAGTGGTGGAGAAATTTGCCAAGGCGCTGCGCGACCGAGGGCGCAAGGTCGCTATCCTCAGCCGCGGTTATAAAAGTAAATCGGTCCCGCTCTGGCAAAAGTGGTGGTGGTCGCTGACGCATGCCGCGGAGCCGCCGCCACGTATCGTGAGCGACGGCAAGTTGGTGTTGCTTGGCAGCGAGGAGGCCGGCGACGAGCCCTACATGCTCGCGCGCAATCTCCCCGGCGTGATCGTGCTCGTGGATAAGAACCGCGTGAAGGCCGGCGCGTATGCGATCAAGAAATTCGGCTGCGACACCCTCGTGCTCGACGATGGTTTTCAATACCTGCCGCTCAAGGGCAGCCTGAACCTGCTGCTCGTGGACAAGACGAATCCCTTCGGCAACGGCCATCTCCTGCCGCGCGGAGTGCTGCGCGAGCCGATCAAGCATCTAAAGCGTGCGAGCTATGTTTTTCTCACGAAGTCGAACGGCCAACGCGACGCCGATCTCGAGGCACTCATTAAAGAGCATCACCCGGAGGCCAACCTGATCGAGTGCGCACACCGGCCGCAGTATTTACAGCGCTTTGGCGTGCCGGCCGACGCGGAGGGCGCGCGCGTGCCGCTGAGTTTTCTCAAAGGGCGGCGTGTGCTGGCTTTCAGCGGCATCGCAACGCCGGAGAGTTTTGAGAAATTCCTGCGTGATCTCGGTGCGGTGCTGGTGGCGCGCGAACGCTACGTGGACCACTATCGATTCGACGAAAGCGATTTGGCGGAGCTGTTCGACATGGCGAAACGCGAGGGCGCAGAATGTCTTGTGACGACGGAAAAAGACGCGGTGCGTATCGCGGAGACGCGGGCCTGCTCGCTTCCGCTGTATTACCTGCGACTGGAGATCGAGATTTTGCGCGGGGCGGCCGACTTCGACGAGGCGGTGGGGCGCATCTGTTTTCCGGCGAACGGCGAGGCGCGGGCGGGGGGCTGAGGCCGGCAGAGCGGCCGGTAGTGACAGCGGAGCTTTCGCTTGCACGCACGCGGGGGTGGGGCGTTAGTTAAGTCACATGATTATTGATCCTCGTTTCAATCAGCTCGCGGCGGGTCTCACCGGCTTTTCGACCGAGCTCAAGAAGGGTGAGCGCGTCCTGATCGACGCGTTTGATGTGCCGGACGCGATGGTGATCGCATTGGTGCGGGCGACACGGGCGCGCGGGGCGTTCCCTTACGTGCAAATCCACCGGGCGCGCGTGACGCGCGAGATGTCGCTCGGCGCTGAGGAGGGGCAGTTTGCCCCGCACGCGGAGATCGAGCTCGCGCGCATGCAAAAGATGGACGCCTACATCGCGCTGCGCGGTTCGGATAATATTTTCGAGGCCTCGGATGTGCCGTCGGAACGCGTGCAACTGGTGTCGCGGCTGATGAAGCCCGTGCTCGACTACCGCGTCGGCAAGACGAAGTGGGTCGTGCTGCGCTGGCCGAGCCCGGCGATGGCGCAGCAGGCGGCGATGAGCACGGAGGCGTTTGAGGATTTCTACTTCAAAGTCTGCACGCTCGATTACTCGCGGATGATTCCCGGCATGGACGCGCTCGCGGCGCTGATGAAGAAAACAGATCGCGTGCAGATCAAAGGACCGGGCACGGATCTGAGTTTCTCGATCAAAGGAATCGGCGCGCAGCCGTGCGGCGGTCTGCGAAATATCCCCGATGGCGAGGTGTTCTCGTGTCCGGTGAAGGACAGCGTCGAGGGCGTGATTCAGTATAACGCGCCGACAGTCTATCTCGGTGCCTCATTCGACAATATCCGCCTCGTCTTCAAGAAGGGCAAAATCGTCGAAGCGACCTCGAGCAACACGAAGCGCTTGAACGAAATTTTGGACAGCGATCCGGGCGCGCGCTACATCGGCGAATTCGCGCTCGGCTTCAATCCGCACATCCTCGAGCCGATGCGCGACATCCTCTTCGACGAGAAGATTGCGGGGTCGTTTCACTTCACGCCGGGCCAGGCTTACGAGGGCGTGGGCAACGGCAATAAATCGCAGGTGCACTGGGACATGGTCTGCATCCAACGCCCCGACTACGGCGGCGGCGAGGTGTGGTTCGATGGGAAGCTCGTTCGCAAGAATGGGCTCTTCGTGCCGAAGGCGCTGCACAAGCTAAATCCGGATTTCCTGCTCGGGAAAAAGTGAGGTATGGTTGCTGCCGACTCATCGCTCGCGGGGTTTATCCAAGCATTGCCGAAGACGGAGACGCATCTGCATGTCGAGGGCGCGCTGCCGTATGAGTTGCTGCACACGTGGCAGCCGGAGCGGTGGGTGAAGAATCCGCCGTTTCGGGCACGGAGCTATCGCTACGCGACGTTTCCGGATTTCGAGAATATCCTGCTCGATCATGCGCTGCCGTGGTTCACAACGGCGGAGAAATATCACGAGGCCGCAAAGGTGATGTTCGCCAAGCACGTCGCGCAGAACGTGTGCTACGTGGAGACGAGTTTTCACCTGCCGGTGACGAAGTTCATCAATGTGCCTGGCCCCGAGATCATCGCAGCGATCCGCTCTGCGGCGCCGGCGGGACTCGAGGTGCGGGTGTTTACCGGCATGCTACGCACCGACATCAACGGCGACTTGCGTCCGACGATCAACCAACTGCACAACTGGGACGGCCTCGCGGGCGTGGATCTACACGGCTTCGAGCACCAAACGACAGCGCTCGACACCGCAGAGGTATGGGCGCGCGTGCGGGCGGCGGGAAAGGTCACGAAGTGCCATGCTGGCGAGTTCGACGGGGCGTCCCGCGTGCGCGAAGCAATTGAGTTTCTCGGCGTGAAACGCGTGCAACACGGCGTGCGGGCAATCGAGGACCCGGCCGTCGTAAAGCTCGCGTTGGAGCGTGGCGTGACGTTTGACGTGTGCCCGATCAGTAATGTCGGCCTCCGGGTGGTGCCGGCGATGCGCGAGCATCCGATCCGGCGGCTGATGAAGGCGGGCGTGCGTTGCACGGTGAGCACGGACGATCCGTTGTGCTTCGCGAACACCATCAACGACGAATACACGGCGCTGGCGTTGGAGCTGAATTTCACGCGGGCCGAACTCGCGCAAGTCGCGCGCAACGGTTGGGCCGTCGCGGATGTGTCGGCAGAGACGCGGAGCGCGGCGCTGGCAGAAATCGACCGGCTCGCGGGAGTAAGCGCCGCCTAAACTTTAATGTCTGAAACCTATACGATTCCCGAGGGCGTGCGCCGCATCCGTGCCGACAAGGCGCTGGCCCTGGCCTTCCCTGATTTTAGCCGCACCGCGCTACAACGTGCGTTTGACGCGGGGTTGGTGAAACTCAACGGCGCTGCGATCAAGCGTGATCAGGGCGTCGTCGGGAACGACACGCTGGAGTTCGATCTGCCGGACACGAAGCCGGCGGAGTTGCGGGCGGTGGACATCCCGCTCGACGTGATTTTCGAGGACAAACACATGCTCGCGGTAAACAAGGCCGCGGGGATGGTCGTGCATCCGGGCGCGGCGACGGGCGAGGACACGCTCGTGCACGCGCTGCTGTCGCACTGCGCGGGCGGCTTGAGCGGCATCGGCGGCGTTGAGCGGCCGGGCATCGTGCACCGCCTCGACCGTGAGACGACGGGCATCATCGTCGTGGCGAAAAATGACAAGGCTCACCGCGGGCTCGCGGAGCAGTTTTCCAATCGCTCGCTGCACAAGGAGTATCTTGCTCTAGTTGCAGGCGTGCCCTCGCTGCTCAGCGGCAGTATCAAGAAGGCGATCGGTCGCAATAAACAGCACCGGCACAAGATGGCGGTCGTGGAGCGTGAGCATCAGGGCGAGACCGATCCGAACGCGAAGGACGCGCATACGGATTGGCAGGTCGTGGAGTCGTTTGGCGACGTCGCTGCGCTCGTGCGGTGTGTGATCCACACGGGGCGCACGCACCAAATTCGCGTGCACCTGAAGTCGCTGGGGCACGTGCTGCTGGGAGACGAAGTCTATGGCTGGAAGCCGGACTTACGGATGAAGAAGCAGCCCGAGCGGGTGATGCTGCACGCGGAGCATCTCGTGATCGCTCATCCCACCACGCACAAGTCACTCGATCTGCGTGCGCCACTGCCGGAGGACTTTGAAGTGCAGCTCACCCAACTGCGAAAACTCGGCAAGGCGGCGGCCAAGGCGAAGCAGTTGATCGCAACGCCGGTGAAGTCGCGGAAAAAGCAAGGGCCGCCACCAGCGCACGTGCATGAGTCGCGGCTCTAGTTAACGGACCTCATAAACCTCCACGAGCGCGACGCCGCCGGAGCCGGACGGTGAGTCGACCACGGCGGTGTAGGCGCCGGGCGGGAGCGTCACGAGCATGGCCGAGTCGGCGCTGCCCGGGACGAGCGCGAAGGCGCCGGTCTGGCGGGCGGTCTCGCGGAGATCGAGAGCGTTGGCAGCGGCGGACCAGCGGGAGTTGGTAAAACGCGTTTCGCCGTCGCGCACGAGGGAGAGGCGGGTGGCTGGCAGGGCATCGGCGACGCCGAGGGCGCCTAGAGCGGGGCCGATGGCGCGAATGAGGACGGTGAGTGAGGCCTGGCCGCGGATCACGAAGCCGGCAATGAGCGCGCCGTCGGTGGCCGGGACGCGGGCGCGGGCGGAAAGATTGGTGAGCACCCCGCGACCGGCGCCGGCGGTCGAAGCGTCGTAGAGCTCAATCAGGACGTTGCCCCGCGGGGTCGCGCCGAGGTCGGACGCGACGACGACGTGCGGGCCGGGCGAGACGGATTGGAGGAGCGCGGCATCGCGACTGCCGGGAGCCAAGGCAAAGGCGCCGAGCGAGTCCGCGATGGGAGCGATCACGGTCGCGTTCCAATTGTCATTGGTCGCGAGGGACACTCCGGCGCCCGTGAGCAGCTCGATACGCGGATCAGGCAAAAAGCCGGTGACGCCGAGGGGGGCGAGGCCGGGACCAATCACGCGAGCGAGCACCGAGCCCGGAGCTGAACGCAGGACAAAACCGCCGATGAGCACATCGGCACCTTGGCCTGAGTGGGCCCGCGTTGAGAGGTTGGAGAGTTCGCCGGGCGGCGCGGATACGACCGATACCGCGGCGGCGCGGCTCGTGACAGAGCCGAGGGCGTTGGTGATGGTGACCGTATAGGTGCCGGCGTGGGCGGCGCCGGCAGTTGCAAGTGTGTAGCTGGCGAGGGTGGCGCCGGGGAGTGCAGCGCCGTTGCGGTCCCAGCGGTAGGTGAGGCCGCCGCCGGTGGCGGCGACTTGCAGCGTGGCCGTGCTGCCGACTGCGATGGGCGTGTCCCAGGGCTGATGCGCGATTTGCGGCGCGGCAGTAGCGACTGATTGGGCGGACGGATCGACGAGGAGGAGCGCGGAAATGACCGGGCGCTCGGTGCCGTCGCTGGGGCGCACGGTCGTGCGCCCGTCAACGACGAGTGAAGTGGAGCCGCCGCCGTCGAGGTTGATCGCACCGACGCAACCGAGGGAGCGCATCAGCGTGGCGAGTTGCAGGAGCGTGTAGCCGGCGGGGCCGGGGGCGTTGCCGCCCTCCGCGGCGACGAGGAGCACGATGCCGGAGGCGGTGTAGCCGAGTGCAGACCGAGCGCGGGCAGACGTATTGTTAACGTCGATCAGTTCCTCGGCATCGGTGAGGCGTATCTGGCCGTCCTTGACGAGCATGGGGGAGCCGCCGATGGCGTGCTCGGTAAACCAGGGCGTCGCGCCGGCGGGAAACGTGCCTGACGGGACGGGCTGGGGTGGC
>CANGHW010000078.1 GCA_947453695.1 Opitutia bacterium | reverse complement strand
CGCCTCAACGCCCTGCTCGTTACGTCGCCCGCCAATGCCGCGCTCTACCTCGATCGCGGCGAACTCTACGCCCAACACGCCGATTGGCTCGCAGCCGAGGCCAACTACGCGCGTGCCGCCGAGCTCGCGCCCGACTTGCCGCGCCTCGCTCTCGCGCGCGGCGCGCTCGCCCTCGCCACGAATCATCCCGCCGAGGCCCGCACGCACTTCGACCGCGCCCTCGCCCTCGAGCCCCGCAATGCCGAAGCCCGCGTGCTCCGCGCCCGCACCCTCGCCCAACTCGGCCAACGCGTCGCCGCGGTCGCAGACTACGACATCGCCCTCGCGCTGCTCGCCGCCCCTGCCCCTGATTTCTTCCTCGAGCGCGCTGCCCTCGCCGCGACTCCGGCCGAAGCCCTGCGCGGCCTCGAGGCCGGCCTCGCGCAACTCGGCTCCGTTCCCTCCCTCGTTGAGCGTGCCCTCGAACTCGAAGTTGCCCTCGGCCGCCTCGACGCCGCCCTCGCCCGCCTCGACACCATCGCCGCCGCGAGCGAGCGTCGCGAGACTTGGCTCAAGCGCCGCGGCGATCTCCTCACCGCCGCCGGGCGCACCGCCGAAGCCCGTGCGGCCTACTCCGCTGCCCTCGCCGCCATCGCCACCCTCCCAGCTTGGCTCGCAAATTCCCCCGACACCGCGCGACTTTCCCGTGAGCTCACACGTCTCGCGGCCCAATCACCGTCCTCCTGATCTTCATGTCCTCCCTTCGCCCCCTGTTTGTCCTGTCGTTGCTCGCCCTACCTGCCGCCGTCTTGTCCGCGGCCACCACGATCATCCGCGGGCCTTATCTCCAGTCCGCCACGCCCACGAGCGTCGTCGTCCGCTGGCGCACCGACAACACCGAGCCTTCCGTTGTCCGCTTCGGGCTCAGCCGCACCGAGCTCACGTCCACCGTTAAGGCCGAGGGCATCTCCACCGAGCACATCGTCCATCTCGGTCAACTGAAGCCCAACACCCGCTACTACTACACGCTCGGCGCCGAGGCTGCCAAGGCTGCCACGGCCGCCCCCGCAGCCACCCCCACCAAAGCCGCGACCACCAAGGCCGCCACCACCGCTGCCGCCGAAGCCGAAGATACTCCCGGCAAGGCTCCGATCAGCTCCTTTGTCACCCCGCCCGAGCCCGGCACCACCAAAGCGTCCCGCATCTGGGTCCTCGGCGATCCCGGCACCAAGAACGACGCCCAGCGCGCCGTGCGTGACCAATATCTCAAGTTCACCGGCCAACGCGGCACCGACCTCGCCCTCCTCCTCGGCGACAACGCCTACCCCGAAGGCACCGACACCGATTACCAAAAAGCAATTTTCGATATCTACCCCGACACTCTGCGCTCCGTCCCGTTCTGGTCCTGCCTCGGCAATCACGACGGCAAATCCGCCAATTCCATCACGCAGTCCGGTGTCTACTACGATATCTTCACGTTCCCCACCATGGGTCAGGCCGGCGGCGTTCCCTCGGGCACCGAGGCCTACTACTCCTTCGATTACGCCAATATCCATTTCATCTCGCTCGATTCCCATGACTCCGATCGCGCCATGACCGGCCCGATGATGACCTGGCTCAAGGCCGATCTCGCCGCCACCACCCGCGACTGGATCATCGCGTTCTTCCATCACCCGACCTACACCAAGGGCACCCACGACTCCGACAGCGACAAAGACAGCACCGGCCGCATGAACGAAATGCGCCAGAACTTCCTCCCCATTCTCGAGGCCGGCGGCGTCGACCTCATCCTCACCGGCCACTCCCACGTCTACGAGCGCTCCTTCCTCCTCGACGGTCACTACGGCAAATCCGACACCTTTGACGCCGCCGTCATGGTGAAGCAAAAGGGCGAGGTCCGCGCCGATGGCGTCGTGGCCTACAAGAAGCCCCGCGCCCGCTCCGCCCACGCCGGCGACATCAACGTCGTCACCGGCAGCGCCGGCCACGCCGGCAGCACCACCAAGCCGCCGAAGCTCAACCATCCCGCCTTCTACATCTCCCTCAACGAAGCCGGCTCCTCCGTCGTCGACGTCGATGGCCTCACCCTCGCCCTCACCTTCCTCAACGAAAAGGGCGAGACCCGCGATCGCTTTACGATCACCAAGGAGTAAGTCGCCCGCGCGGGATTCGACGCACGCCGTCGTCCCGCCGAAACATCCTGCCGCGCGCTCACGCCGAGATTGCGCCGGCCCGTCGGGGTCATAACGTCCATGGCCTTCCATGAGTGAAACGCCCGACGGTTCGCCCCCTCCTGCACCTTCCGCCGAGTCCCTCGACTCCGCGATCTTGCGCCTCCTCATGGAGAACTTGCCGGACCGGATCTACTTCAAGGACCTCCAGAGCCGGTTTGTCCGCGTCAACCGCGCTCACGCCACCTGGCTCGGCGCCACCTCCCCGGAGGACGTGATCGGCAAGAGCGACTACGATTTCTTCTCTCAGCCCCACGCTCAGGGCGCCTTCACCGAGGAGGCCGTCATCATGTATACCGGCCGGCCCATGGTCGGTCAGGTGCAGCGCATCACCAAACGCGACGGCACCGAGGCCTGGGGCTCCACCACCAAGCTCCCGTGGCGCGACGACACGGGCCGCATCATCGGCACGTTCGGCGTCACTCGCAACGTCACCGCCGCCAAGGAAGCCGAGGAGAAACTGCTACAGGAGAAAAATCTTCTTCGCACCATCATCGACCACCTCCCGAGCCGCATCTTCGTCAAGGACGCCTCCTCCCACTACCTCATTAACAACCAGTCGCACCTCCGCCTCCTCGGCGTTGAGCACCAGGATGAGGCCCGCGGCCGCACGACCCTTGATTTCTTCCCGGGCGAGCGTGGCGAGCAGGCCATGGCCGACGATCGCCGGGTGGTCGCGACCGGCGAGCCGGTGATCGATCAGGAAAAATCCGACTTCGGCGCCGAAGGCCACGTTCGCTGGTCCCTCACCACCAAGGTGCCCCTCCGCGACCTCCGCGAAAAAATCATCGGCCTCGTCGGCATCAGCCACGACATCACCGAGCGCAAGCGCATGGAGCAGGAGCTCAAACGCCGCACCGAGGAGATGGAGGCTGATGTGCGCATGGCCCGCCAAATCCAGGAGGCGTTCTTCTCGCAGGCCTATCCGACGTTTCCCCGCGGCGTCACTCCCGCGGCCAGCGCTCTGCGCTTCGCCCACCGCTACGTCCCGGCCTCCACTCTCGGCGGCGATTTCTTCGACATTGTCCGTCTCTCCGATACGCGCTGCGGCATTCTCGTCTGCGACGTCATGGGCCACGGCGTCCGCGCTGGTCTGCTCACCGCCCTCATCCGCGGCGTCGTGGAAGAAGTCGGCCCCCATGCCCGCGACGCCGCTCAGGTCCTCGGCGAGATCAACCGCGCCCTCATTCCCATCGTGCAGATGACCGGCCAGCCCGTCTTCGCGACGGCGTTCTATGCCGTGATCGACACCGCCACCCGCACGCTCTCCTTCGGCAACGCCGGCCATCCGCCGCCCCTCCTCCTGCGTGCCGCCACCGGCACGGTCGATCAACTCGCCCTGTCCGACCCCGAGCCCGCCACCGGCCTGCTCGACGGCTTCGACTACACCAGCCACGAATGCGTCTTCGCCCCCGGCGATGTCTTCCTCGGCTACACCGACGGCCTCTTCGAAGCCGCGGATGCCGCCGGCCATGAGTTCGGCGAGACGCGCCTGCGCAGCTTCCTCGCGCAACACGCGGGCATCACCGGCAGCGCCCTGCTCGAGGGACTCGAAAAAGAAGTCGTCGCCTTCACCGGCCACGCCCACTTCGACGACGATATCTGCGCCCTCACCGTCGAAGCCGCCAAGTAGACCGAACGTCCATCCTCCGCTCAGGAAGCAACCGTGGCCCGGTCTTCACGCCCCGACTCCGAATGCGGGCCAGACCTCACGCCCCTTCTCCGCATGTGGGGCGGGCTTTACGCCCGCCATCCGCCGCACGCCATCCAACGCCGCCATCCGACACCCGTCACTTCCCTACCGGCTTCAGTTTGAGATCATGAAAATCAAAACTGAAGTCCGTCAGCGGTGAGACGGCCTCCATCTTCACACTCTCGACCGCACCATCAGGCGTGAGCGCGAAGGTCACAAACGCATCGGCATTCAACGACCGGTCGCGCCACTTCACGATAAACGTATCGTGCTGCCAGTGATCCAAGTCGCCCACCAGTTGCGCGGTCTTGCTGAATGTCATGACAAGTTTTTCGCCCTCCAGCGCGAGGCTCACGTCGCCATACCATGCATCGCGGTAGGTGCCCGCATACTTCGCCCACGGCAGCGAGGGCTTCGAGGCCGCGTCGCGCGCCGCCACATGTTTTTGCCAGCTCTCGTCGGCATTCGCCTGCCCTTTCTTCACCACCTCGGCATACGCCGCCACCCAATCAGTCGCCGGCGCCCCGAGGGCCGCATCGAGCACACTGTAGGTCACCGTCTGAAAGGCCGCTCCTTCCTCTTGGTTTGTGAGCACGACGATGCCCAACTTCGCCTCGGGCACGAGGGTCACGCGCGACACCTGCCCCGGCCAGCCGCCCGTGTGCGACACGATCTTCTTCCCGCGGTAGTCGTTCACGTTCCAGCCCAGGCCGTAGCCGCGGAAATTGGGCACGAGCGGCGCCAGCGCCGGCACGCTCGCTGGCGCGATGCCGATCGGCGTCACGAGCGACCACATTTCCCTCTGTCGCGCCTCGCTGAAGAGCCGCTGCTCCTTGCCGTCCGCGCCTTTCGGCAGGCGTCCGCCGTCGAGTTGGACCAGCAACCACTTCGCCATGTCGTGCACACTCGAGCGGATGCCGCCCGCGGGCAGATTGTTGTCCCAGGCCGTGGGCGGCACTGTCCGCAGGTCCTTGAAATCGTATTTCGCGTGTCCCGTCGCGGCATTGTCCCCCGGTCGCAGATCACTCGCGCTCGTCTTCGATTCGGTCATGCCCACCGGGGCGAAAATCCGCTCCCGCACAAACGCCGGCCAGGGCTTTCCGCTCACTTGCTCAAGGGTGAGGCCCGCCGCGGCATAAAGGATGTTGTCGTAGGCGTAGTTCGCCCGAAAGCTCGTCGCCAGCGGCACAAACCGCAGCCGGCGCACCACGGCTTCCGTCGAGTAGGTCGTCGTCGGCCAGAACAACAAGTCCCCCGCGCCCAGCCCGAGCCCGCTCCGGTGCACGAGCAGGTCCCGAATCGTCATTTCTCGGGTCACATACGCATCACTCATCTGAAACCACGGCAGCCGCTCGACCACGCGGTCATTCCACGCGAGCGCCTTCTCATCGACGAGGATGGCCAGCGCCGCCGCGGTAAACGCCTTCGTGTTCGAGGCGATGGCAAACAGCGTGTGCGCATCCACCGTTTCCGGTTTGCCCAGCTCGCGGAGGCCGTAGCCCCGCGCGGCGACGACCCGTCCGTCCTGCACGATCGCCACCGCGATGCCCGGCACGGCAAACTCCTTCCTCGCCCGCTCTACGACTCCGTCGAGTTCACCCAGCCACGGCGCCCCCTCCACGGCCGCGTGCAGCAGCGTCGACCACAGCACCAAGAACCCGACCACCGCTCCGCCGATTTTTTGTTTCATAAAGTTGGCCGCACCTTCATCGCCCAAAGGCCCGGATCACCATCCCCGCCGCGCTGAGCTCCCGCCGTAGTCGCCGGGCAAACGCCACCGCGTGAGCCCCATCACCGTGCAGGCAAATCGTGTCCGCTCCCGCCTGCGCCAGCCGCAACGCCTGCACGATACACTCCTCTTCGTCGGTGATCACTGCTCCGGGCTCCGTGCGCGGCGTCAACGAGCCGTCGGGCCGATAGGTCCGGTCGGCAAACACTTCCTCCGCCACGCGCAGACCGGCCGCTCGTCCCGCCCGCACCAGCGCACTCCCGCGTAGCGCAAACAGCATCAGCTCCGGGTCGATCGCCTTTACCGCCTGCACCACCGCCCCGGCCACCGCCGAATCCCGCGCCGCCAAATTATAGAGCGCGCCGTGCGGCTTCACGTGCGTGACATTTCCCAGTGCGCGCAGCGCCTCGATCTGCTCGCACACCAGCGTTTGCACCTCGGCGGCCGGCATCGCGATCTCGCGTCGACCGAAATTTTCCCGGTCGGCGTATCCGGGGTGCGCGCCGATCGCCACGCCGTGCTGCCGCGCCAGCTCCACCGTCGCCCGCATCGTCGCCGCATCTCCAGCATGCGCTCCGCACGCGATATTGGCCGAGCTCACCAGGGCCATGAGCTCGGCGTCGTGCCCTCCGCCTTCTCCGAGGTCGCAGTTGAGATCGATCATCATGGTTTCGCCGTTCGCGCGGCCGAGAATTTCTGCGCCAGGCCTTCGCGGAGCAATCCCAGCCTGCGCTCCTGCGCCCGCAGCAGGGCATGGGCTTCCTCCAACCTGATTTCGCGAAAGCGCACGGTGTCGCCGGGGCGCAATTGCGCCACCAACGGCAAATCCACCGTCACCACATGCGCCGCCTGCGGATAGCCACCCACGGTCTGGGCGTCCGCGAGTAACACGATCGGTTGCCCGTCCGGCGGCACTTGGATCGTGCCCGGCGCCACGACCGACGAGCGCAATTCTCGCGCCTTGGTGCGCGTCACTGCCGGTCCCGTCAGGCGCACTCCCATGCGATCTGACTTCGCCGACACTTTGAACCCACTGTCCCAGAATCCTGAGTTCAACTCATCGGCCTGCGCTCCGCGCACGACGCGCACCGTGACCTCCGGTCCATACGCCGGCAAAATTCGTTCGTCGATGCTCCATCCCGCCGCCTCCACTCCGCCTCCACCCTTCACCCGCAGTCGGTCCCCTTCCCGGAGCGCTCGTCCGTCCTGTCCACCGAGCGCCGCCCGCAGGTAGGTGCCGCGTCCGCCCAACACTTCGGGCACGTCAAAGCCCCCGGCGATCGCCAAGTAGCCCCGACACCCCGTCTTCGCCGCGCCGAGCGCGAGCCGCTGACCGGCCCGCACGCGCATCGGACGCCACCGCGGCGCTCCCGCGAACTCCGCCCCGCCGATCGCCACCGTCACGTCCGCGGAGAATTCCAGCTCCGGCCCGATGAGCGTGCACTCCAGCGCCACGGCGCCCTCCGGGTTGCCCACAAGGAGATTGGCCACGCGCAGCGCCCAGGGATCGGCCGCGCCGCCGAGGGGCACGCCTTGCGCGCGACTGCCCGGCCGCCCCCGATCCTGCAGGGTCGTCAACATGCCCGGACGGATCACGGTCACTTCCATGCGGCAAACTCCTCCGCGCTGATCGCGCGAAACACCACTCGATCCCCGGCCTGCAGCCACGCCGCCTCTGCCCGGTGGGCGTCAAACAAACGTAGCGGCGTCCGCCCAATCAGGTTCCAGCCGCCCGGCGTCGCGAGCGGATAAACGCCAGTTTGCGCTCCCCCGATCCCCACCGTCCCCGCCGGCACCGCCGTCCGAGGCGAAGCCCGGCGCGGCGTATGCAGTTTCGCCGCCAGTCCGCCCAGATAGGCAAATCCGGGGGCAAACCCGATCGCATGCACGCGGTAGTTACCGCCCGTGTGCAGCGCGATCACCTCTGCCGAACTCAGGCCAGCCCGCGTCGCGACGTCGGCGATATCCGGTCCAAAATCTCCTCCATAGCACACGGGGATTTCGCGGGTCCGCGCACTTTCGCGTTTCAACCAGCCCGCGGCGTTCTCCGCCCGCGCGCGCAGCGCCGCACCAAGCTCGTCATAGCTCACCCGCACCGGATCATAAAACACCGTCACCTGCGCAAACGCCGGCACGACGTCCACGATGCCCGGCACTCCTTCTTCGCGGAGTGCATCGGTCAATCCCCGCACTTTGCCGAGCGTCGCCTCGTCGACTTCGTCTCCGAGCGAGACGACGATCGCACTGTCTCCGAGCGGCGAGAGGGTCATGTCTCGTTATTCGATGGCCGCCGCGCCCCCGCAAAACAAAAAGCCCGCGACCTCTCGGCCCCGGGCTGGTCTGGGAAAGAATTCGATGTCGCGGATCAGCGCGCGGCCGGCGTCGCGGCCGGCGTCACGCAAATCTCCGCCGCCTGCGCCGCGGCGCGAGCGCCACCGGCCACTTCGACCACTTCCGGCACGGTCGAGGCGATGGCGGCGGTCGCACCCACGACGCGTAGGTCCGTCGCTTCCAGCAGGGCGATGCCCGTGCCACCACCGCTGCCCGACACGACGGCCGTGTAGTTGCCCGGCGGCAACACCACGAGCAGCGCCGACTCCGCCACATTGGTCGGCGCGCCGGGAATGGAGGCCAGCTCCGTGCCGGTGAGCGCGCCTACATTGTCGTTGAGCGCGATCTGGCGACCCGCCCCGTCGTAGAGCGCCAGCACCGGATCCCCGAGCGCCCCCGTGACGCCAAAGTTCGTGAGCGAGGGTCCTTTCGCCGTGATGAGCACGCGCACCGGATCTGGCCCGATGATGCTGAGGCCGCCGATCAGCGCCTGATTCCCTCCGCCGACAAATCCGCGCGTCGAGATGCCAAACATCCGCGAGCCCGCCACCTCGTCGGTCGCCCGCACCTGTCCGCGCGCCTCTCCACCGGCGAAGGTCGTGCTGTGGAAATTCAGATAGGCCCCGCCCGTCAGCAGGCGGATCGGATCGCCCGTGTAGGGCAGATCAAAGGTGCCCGAGATAAACCCGTTCACATTCGTGTAGCCACCCGCGTTGGCATTGTTGCCGAGATTCAAGACCACCGGTCCGCTCACCGCCGGCGCGCCTTCATGATAGTGCGAATTGTTCAGCGTATTGCGGAAGTTGAAGACCGACACGCGGAGGCTGATCCGATTCGTGCCGGGATTGTAGCTCATCACCGCACCGCCGAAATCGCTCAGGTTCGCCCCGGCGAGATTGACCGCCGGAAACGCCGCCTGCTCCTGCGCCACGTCGATGCTCGCCACCAGCCGCTTCGGCTGCGCGATCAACTGGCCGCGCACTTCCCCGTCGAGAAACTGGTTCGTGTGCAGATTCAGATAGGCGCCATTTTGCAACAGCTTCAGCCGGTCGCCCGGATAGCGCTGACGCAGAAACGTCGCCGTCACCGTCGAGCCGTTGCGCGCGAAGGTCTCGAGCGGGAAATGAATGAGCGCCGAGGTTCCATTGGCTCCCGCCGCCGCTTCGAAGAGGTGGGCGTCGACGAGATTGTTGGCGAAGTTACTGACCGAGATGAAGAGGTCGAAAGTGTTCGCGGCGACGTCGTAAAGCAGCACGGCATTACCCGTCGCCGGCGTCGTGACGGCCGGGACTTCCTGCGCGCCACTAAACGTCGCCCGAAATTCGATGACTTGCGCTCGAGCAGTGAGGGAAAAAGCGGTCAGCAGCGCGACCGCGCAATACTTCCGGAGGGAGTTGAGATAGGACATGGGAAATTCAGTGGGGATGCAGCGTCTCTCTACAAAAAAGGCCCGTCCCCACCGGAGGGGACGGGCCGGAAATGAACTAGCTCGTGCTTAGCGGGCGCTCGACGTGAAGACCGGCGGTGTGGCGCCGCAGATTTCGAGAGCGGCCTTGACCGACTCACGCACGCGCTCGGTGTCGGCGCGGGTCAGCGAGGCCGGGCCCCGCACGTCGGTGATGACCGGCGTGGTAGTCGAGGGCACGAGGCCGATGATGCGGAGATCCGTCGCTTCGAGGAGCGCGACACCCGTGGTCTGACCGGCGCCCGACACGACCGCCGTGTAGTTGCCCGGGGGCAGCACGAGGAGGAGCGCGGCTTCGGCGGCATTGGCCGGCGCACCGGGGATGCTGGCGAGCTCGGTGCCCGTCGTGGTGCCGATGTTGTCGTTCTGCGCGATCTGGCGACCGGCCGAATCATAGAGGGTGATCATCGGATCGGCCAGCGCGCCCGTGACGCCAAAGCCGGTGAGCGAGGGACCTTTGGCCGAGATGAGGATGCGCACGGGATCGGGTCCGATCACGCTGAGGCCCTGGATGAGCTGCTGCGCACCGAGCCCGACGAAACCGCGGGTCGAGACATTGATCATGCGGGAGCTGGGGATCTCGTCCGTCGTGCGGACTTGGCCGCGGAGCTCACCACCCGCGAAGGTCGTGCTGTGATAGTTCAGGTAGGCGCCACCGGTCAGGAGGCGGATCGGGTCACCGGTGTAGGGGAGGTCGAAGCTGCCGGAGATGAACCCATTGGCGCTGGTGTAGCCACCGGCGTTGGCATTGTTACCCAGGTTCAACACCACGGGACCGCTCACGCCCGGGGCGCCTTCGTGATAGTGGGAATTGCTGAGGGTATTGCGGAAGTTGTAGACCGAGGAGCGCAGGCTGATGCGATTGGTGCCCGGGTCGTAGCTCATCACCGCCGCACCGAAGTCGGCGAGGTTCGCGCCGGCGAGATTCACCGCGGGAAACGCCGCCTGCTCCTGCGCGACGTCCATGATCGCCACGAGGCGCTTCGGGCGCGCGATCAACTGGCCGCGCACTTCACCACCGGGGAACTGCGCCGAGTGGAAGTTCACGTAGGCACCATTCTGCAGGAGGGTCAGCTTGTTGCCGCCGTGGGTGAGGCCGCGAAACGCCGCCGTCACCGTCGTGCCACTGCGGGTATAGACCGCTTCGGCGCCGAAGTTCGTCACGACCGGGCCGGCCGCGCCGACCGCAGCTTCGTGGATATGGGAGGCCGAGATCGTGTTCGTCAGGCCGTTGATCGTGATGAAAATATCAAACGTGTTCGCCACGACATCATAGAGCATGATCGCCGTGCCCGTCGCCGGGGAGGTGTTCGCCGGGACTTCCTGCGATCCGGCGATGGTGGCACGAAACTCGACGACTTGCGCACGTGCCGTCAGCGACAGCACGGAGAGGAGAGCGGTGATGAAGCAACCGCGGAACAAAGCTTTGATCATAGGTGGGGGGCGCGACCACGGGGCGGGAACTGCCACGTCAGCCACAGGAACCACGCAATGCCACCTTCGCACTTCGTCCAGTGGCCATGTGTAACAGGGCTGTTACCTTCACTTATTTCGTGAGTTAGGGCCCGATAATTCCGCATCCTAGGGTTGAAGTCGCCCCTTATTCCCTAGACTTGTTGCCTTCATGCGCACCCACCGCCCCACCCTGGTTCTTGCCGTTCTGCTCCTGCTCCTCGCCAACGGCTGCCGCGATCGCGAGGTCACCGCCTACCGCGTGCCGAAGGAAAAGGAAGCTCCGCCGCCCATGGCCGCTGCCGCCCCGTCCGGCGGTTTGCCCGCCGATCATCCTCCCGTCGGCGGTGCCGCCCCCGGCGCCCCGGCCGGCGCTCCGGCCACGATGGCCAACACCGCCGTGCCCACCGCCAGCGGCGCCGGTCTCTCTTGGACCGCTCCCGCGTCCTGGACGCCCAAGGCCGCCTCCGCCATGCGCCGCGGCAGTTTCGCCGTAAAGCGAGACGGCGGCGAAGCCGATCTCTCCATCACCGCCTTCCCCGGCGATACCGGTGGCCTCCACCCGAATCTCAATCGCTGGCGCAGTCAGGTCGGCCTCCCCGCCGCCAGCCCCACCGAGCTCGACGCCGCCCTGCAGCACCTCGACGGTCAGGGCCTGCACTTCGATGTGATCGAGCTGGTCGGCACCGCCAACGGCGCCCCTTCCCGTATGCTCGGCGCGATCACCACCCACGGCGGCAATAGCTGGTTCTTCAAGCTCCTCGGGCCCGATGCCCTCGTCGCCGCCGAGAAGCCCGCCTTCCTCGCGTTCCTCCAGACCGTCAAGGCGCCCTGATCCATGCATCCCTTCACTCGTCAGGTGCGCGACTTCTTCGTCTCGCTCAAACTCACCGTCGTCCTCCTCGCCTGCTCCCTCGTCCTCGTCTTCGCCGCCACGCTCGCGCAGGTCGAGCTCGGCATTTACGTGGTGCAGGAGCGGTTCTTCCACTCGTTCATCGCGATCTGGCACGTCGGCAGTCTCTACGTGCCGCTCCCCGGCGGCTACCTCGTCGGCGGCCTGCTGCTCATCAACTTGATCGCCGCCCACATTTATCGGCTGAAGTTCGAATGGCGCAAAGCCGGCATCCAGCTCACCCACGGCGGCCTCATCGTGCTCTTGATCGGTGAATTGCTCACCGGCCTGTGGCAGGAGGATTTCTCCATGCAGCTCTCGGAAAACGAAACCAAGAGTTACTCCGAAAGCTTCCGCCTCCACGAGCTCGCCGTGATCGATACCACCGATGCCCAGTTCGACGATGTCGTGGTCATCCCCGACACCAAGCTCGCCCGGTCCGAGACCGTCCAGCACCCGAAGCTCCCGTTCCGCGTCGTCACCCGCGCTTTCTATCCCAACGCCGCCCTCGCCCGTCGCGATGCCTCTGCGCCTCAAGCTGCCGGTAGCGCTGTGCCCGCCATCACGCAGGGCATGGGCTCCGCCGTCGCCGTCACCCCGCTGCCCATCACTTACAAGCCCAACGAGACCAACTCACCCGCCGCCATCATCGAGATCATCGGCGCCGATGCCTCACTCGGCACCTGGCTCGTCTCGCCCGAGCTCGGTATGCCGCAGACATTCTCGCACGCCGGCCGCACCTGGCGCCTCGCGCTCCGCTTGCAGCGCGCCTACAAGCCCTTCGCCCTGCAGCTCCTCAAGGTCACGCACGACATCTACGTCGGCACTGATCTCCCGAAGAACTTCTCCAGCCGCATCAAGCTCACGACGCCCGACGGCCGCGATGACCGCGAGGTGCTGATCTACATGAACAACCCGCTGCGCTACGGCGGTTTCACGTTCTACCAATATCAGATGAACGCCGCCACCGGCCTCACCGTCTTCCAGGTCGTGCGCAACCCCAGTTGGCTGCTCCCCTACATCGCCTGCATCATGATGGGCTTCGGTCTCGTGCTCCAATTCGGCCTGAGCCTGCTCAAGTTCATCGACAAGCGCCGCACCACCTCGACTCCCGCCGCCGCATGAAAAAGCTCATCCCTCTCGTCCTCGTGCTCGTCGGTCTGGGCATCGTCGCCGCGTCCTTCGTGCCGCCGCGCAACGCGACCGACTTCAACCTCCTCGGCTTCGGCCGCCTGCCCGTGGTCGTCAATGGCCGCGTCAAGCCCCTCGACACCGTCGCCCGCACCACGTTGCTCGTCTTCCAGAGCAGCCAAAACATCCCCACGCCCGATGGCAAAAAGCTCACGCCCGATGCCTGGCTGCTCGACGTGGTGTTCAACGGGCCCAAGGCCGATACCTACCAGCACTTCGAGATCAACCATCCCGATGTTCTCGCGCTCTTCGGGCTCCGGTCCGATGAGGGCCGCGGCGGCCGCCGTTTTTCCTTCCAGCAAATCGAGAAGAACATCTCCGAGCTGCAGCGGCAGGCCAAGCTGGTCGAGCCCGTCGAGTCCGCCCTCCGCACGCCGTTCCAGAAGGCCGTCGTCCAGCTCTACGCCAATGTCGGGCTCTACTTCCGCCTGAAGGGCAGCCTCGTTGCACCCGATCACAAGGACTTCCTCGCCGAGTTGCTCGCGTTCCAGAAGAACGTCGCCGCCGGCGTCGACGCCGTCCGCGCCAAGCAGGCCGGCAAGCCCCACGACGCCGCCCTCGCCGAGCAGATGATGGAAACCGGCGGTCGCTTCTCGCGCATGTCCGAGCTCGCCTACCTCCTCGCCGTCCCGCCCGACGAGGGTGAGTCCAATACTTCCGGCTGGAAGAAGGTCGGCGAGTCCCTCCTCGATTCCTTCCAGAGCGGTCGCGTGCCCTCCAGCGCCATGGTCTACGCCGGCCTCGCCCGCACGTGGCGCGCAGGTCAGGCCAAGGAGTTCAACGAGCTGCTCGGCCTCTATCAGGCGCAGTTGGACAAGGGCTTCGCCACCACGCTCAAGAAGAGCGGCGCCGAGGTGCGGTTCAACGCCGCCAATCCGTTCTACACCGCGATGGTGCTCTACGTCCTCGCCTTTCTCGTCGCGGTGATCTCGTGGCTGAAGTGGCCCGCCGAGCTCGGTCGCTCCGCGTTCTGGCTCGTCACCTTTGCCTGGCTCCTCACCACCGCCGGCATCGTGATGCGCATGTGGCTCGAGGGCCGCCCGCCCGTCACCAATCTTTACTCGTCCGCCCTCTTCGTCGGCTGGGTCGCAGTCGCCGCGTGCCTCGTCCTCGAGTATTTCTATCGCAATGCCATCGGCACCGTCGCCGCCGGCCTCGTCGGCTTCGGCACCTTGCTCATCGCCTACTACCTAGCCCTCGATGGCGATACGCTCGAGATGATGCGCGCCGTCCTCGATTCCAACTTCTGGCTCGCGACCCACGTCGTCACCGTCACCGCCGGCTACGGCGCCACGTTCCTCGCCGGTTTCCTCGCCCTGATCTATGTCTCGCGCGGCCTGTTCACCACGTCGCTCGACAAAGCCACGGCCGACACCCTCAACCGCATGGTCTACGGCATCGTCTGCTTCGCCACGCTCTTCAGCCTCATCGGCACGGTCCTCGGCGGCATCTGGGCCGACCAATCCTGGGGCCGCTTCTGGGGCTGGGATCCGAAGGAAAACGGCGCGCTGCTGATCGTCATCTGGAACGCCATCATCCTCCACGCGCGCTGGGGCGGTCTCGCCAAGGCCCGGGGCATCATGGCCCTCGCCGTCTTCGGCAACATCGTCACCGCCTGGAGCTGGTTCGGCGTGAATATGCTCGGCGTCGGTCTCCACAGCTACGGCTTCATGGACTCCGCCTTCTTCTGGCTCGTCGCCTTCGCCGCCAGTCAGCTCGTCTTCATCGCGCTGGCCTGCGTCCCGCTCGAGAAGTGGCGCAGCTTCCGCACGACCACCGCCGCCTAATCAGCCGCCGCCTCCTCCTTCCGCCCTCTCAGCTTAGAGCGTTAGCTTCAGCTTAGGGCACATCGTAGACTTCCACGAGCGCACTGCCCTGCCCTCCGCCCACGCCAGTCACTTGGGCGGTATAGGGCCCGGGCGGTAGTGTGAGGAGCAGGGCCGCATCGAGCGCCGTCGTCCCGAGCCGAAACGCCCCCACGCGCGCCGCCGCGTCGGGCATGCTCACCGCGTTGGGCGCGTCGTGCCAGTTGTCGTTTGTCGCCACCAGCGCACTTCCGCGAAACACCGTGAGCTGCGGGTCGCCCAGCGCCCCGCGCACGCCAAAGCCCGCCAGCGTCGGGCCGATGCCGCGCACGAGCACCGTCTTGGCCGTCGGCCCGGCGACCACAAAGCCCGCGATCAGCGGACCATTGGTCCCGCCCACCTCGCCGCGCGCCGAGACATTGACGAGCCTCGCCTCCGCCGCCGAAAAGCCCGTCGAGGCATCGTAGATTTCCGCGATCGCCGTCCCCGTCGCGCCATCGCTGCTCGCCACTTGCATCGTGTAGCCGCCCGCGCTGGGCAGCGCCGCCAGCGCCGCGTCCCGGCTCAGCGCACTGGCAAAGGCAAAGGCCCCCACGCGCGCCGCGGTCTCGGCCACCACCGCATCGCCGGCCCAATTGTCATTCGCCGCCAGCGCTCCGCTTTCGCCGAAGAGCACGAGCCGCGGATCCGGCAGCGCCGTCGCAAAGCCCAGGCTCGCCAGCGAGGGGCCCATGCCGCGCAGCAGCAGCGGCTTGTTCGTCGGGCCACTCGCGCGCCCCACCACAAATCCCACGATGAGCGGCGCGCTCGGTCCGATCTCCGTGCGCACCGCCAGATTCGAGAGTCGGGCGGGATCGGTCGCGATCGCGTTCACCACTTTCAGCTCCGCCGGCGCACTCACGGTCGCCCCGGCGCCATTCGCCACCACGCAGGTATACGTGCCGGCGTCCGCCGCCCCCACCGCCGCCAGCGTCAGCGCCGGCGCATTCGCCCCGGGCAGGGCCGTGCCGTTCTTCGCCCATTGATACGCGAGGACACCCGGGCCCGAGGCCCCCACGGCGAGGGTCGTGCCGCCGCCCGTCGCCACACTCTGCGCCAGCGGCTGGATCGCGATCACCGGCGCCACCGCTCCGCTCAGCCCTTGTCGTTCGAAGATCACCAGTCCCGCCGAGATGGGCGCCGTGCCGCCTTCCTTGCCCGCCAAAATCACGTAGCGTCCGTCGCGCGTCGCGTGCGCCCACGCCACCGTCTCCGCGCCGCCGGGCGCGAGTCCCGTGTCCCCGAAATCCTTGAGCACTTTCCCGCCGAGATCGTGCAGCGCCAGCCGCTGCCCGAGGCGCAGCAGATATTTTCCATCCGCGCTGAAGCGCCAGGGGCCCGGCGCCTTCGCCAGCCCGGCCAGCGATCCGTCCACCGTGCGGTAAACGTGGCCCCCGGCCGTCACCACGTGGCGCCCATCCGGTGCAAACGCCGCGTCGGCCGCCTGCGATTCGCCCAGCCAGAGTTGGCGCCCGTCACTCGCCCGTGTGATCGCCGTGTCGAGGCTCGCCGACCCAGTCGCGAGCCACTCGCCGTCACCCGAGACATCGAGTCCCCCGACCGTGGGCCAGCTGCCGACAAACGTTTTCCAGACGACCGCCCCGTCGCTCACGCGCAGCTTGCGCAGCCGGCTGTCGCCGCTTCCGCAGTAGAGCGATTGGCTGTCCGCGCTGAAGCGCAGGCGCCGCACTTGGCCAAACGAGGGCGCCGCCGTCGGCACGCTCCAGGCGAGATTCCCCGTCGCGCGGTCGAGGAGCGTCACTTGCCCGCTGCTCACACTGCCGACCGCGATCCATTTCGCGTCCGGCGAGAGCGCCACTTCCAGCGACTCGAGTTTGGCCCCGAGCACCGCGTCCGCCCGCGCCGTCGCCTTCGTCCAGAGCACTGCGCCCGTCGCGCCGTCGAGGAGCACGACTTTGTGTTCCGTCGGCGTGTAAAAGGGCAGCACGGTCGGGTTCAGCGCATACACCACATACTTCCCGTCTGGCGACATATCGCCCCCGCCCACTTCCCAGCCGGGCGTGTGCTCCCAGAGCTTGGTCCCGTCGAAGCGATATTTGGCCACGCGTCCCGGCGCGCGCAGCGCACGATTTTCCGCGTCGTTCGCTCCGGCCCGCCAGACGTCCTGCCCGGGAAACACCACCAGCGTGCCTTCGCTCTCCGCCACCGCCCCGCGTCCGCTGCCCGTCGGTAGCGCCACCGCGGCCACGCGTTTGTAGTCCAGCGCCGGCACCGGCGCGGGGGCGAGGGTCACGTCGATCGCCACCCGCGGATCGAAGGGCGACCCGAGCGCGATCACGCGCGTGGCCAGTCCTTCCCCGCTCAGGCGCACGTGCCAGTCCGCCCGCTCCGGCAGCGCCTGCGAAAACGTCACCGCCACCGCGCCCGCTCCGGGCGTCGTCGGCACGCGAAACCAATTCGACTGCGGCGTCGCCACTTCGACGACAACCGCTCCCGCGCCAGCTCCCGCCTCCGCCGCTCGCACCGTGCCCGCCGTGCCCATCGGGCCCGTGAGCACCGGGTTGTCGCCGAGGTTCGTAAACTTCACCGGCGCACTCACGACTCCCGGAGGATCCGCCGAGGGGTCGAAGGGGTTCGGCGCGCCCGGCGGCGCCAGGCGCGGCGGCTCGGTCACGCCCGGCGCCAGCGCGAAATTCCACACAAAGTTAAACACCTTCGTCTCCCCCACCGCCGGCGCCGCGCCCGCCGCGCCGTCGTAGACGCCCGCCGTCCACGCCGTCACCAGCATGTAGTCATCGGGCGCTGCCGTGATGCCGCCGCCGTTCGGAAAGCCCGTGAAGCCTTTCACGCCGGTCTGCGTCCGCCCGTTTACGCTCAGCGCCGCCGTCACCTCCACCGAGGGCACCGGGTAGTGATTGAGGATGGCTGCCGCCACTTTCGGCGACCGGCCGTCGAAGGGATAGACCAATTCACTCTTCGACGAATTGACGAGATGCAGGTTATTCCACTCGTCGTGCGCGCGCAGGAGACCGCCCGCTGCCAGCAGGGCGCATACTCCGGCAGGGGCCGAGCGGAGGAAGGTCATCGCCGCGCACCCTGCGCGGCGATTCGCCGTCGTCAACTTTTCCCTAGCAACTCCTCGGCGTGCGCCAGCGCACTCTTCGCCTTGCTGTCGCCCAGCATGCGCGCGAGTTCCGTCACGCGGGTCTTCCGATTGGCCTGGATCGGCGCGATGCTCACCACCGCCCGGTCCTTCGATTGATCCTTGCGCACCACGAGGTGACACGTCGCCTGCGCCGCCACTTGCGGCAGGTGCGTCACGCAGAGCACCTGGTGCCCTTGGGCGATCTCCGCCATCTTCTCGCCGACCACCCGGCCGATCTCTCCGCCCACGTTGGCATCCACTTCGTCAAACACCAGCAGCGGCACGCCATCGAGGTCCGCCAGCACGGTCTTCAGCGCGAGCATCACGCGCGCGAGTTCGCCGCTCGAGGCCACGCGATTCAGCGGCAGCGGCGCCTCGCCCACGTTGGGGGAAAACAGAAACTCGCACCCGCAGTCGCCCGTCGGCCCCAGCTCCGGCAGCGGCACGAGGCGCACTTGGAAATCCGCCTTCTTGAAACCGAGTTGGACGATCCCCTTGGCCGCCGCCTTCGCGAGTTCGCGCGCCGCCTTCTCGCGCACCGCGCGCAGCGCCTGCGCTTCCTTCTTCGCCGCCCGCGCCGCATCGGCGATTTGCTGCTCCAGCCGGGCCAGCGTGCCTTCCAGGTCGCCCTGCACTTCGAGGCGGCGCTGCAGTTCCTCGCGCGCCGCCAGCACCGCCGAGAGATCGCCGCCGTGCTTCCGTTTCAGTTCGAGCCAGGTGTTCATCTGCCCGCTCAGCGCCTCGGCTGCCTCGGGGTCAAACTGCAGTTGCTGCCCCAGCGCGGAAAACTCCGCACCCAGGTCGTTCAGCTCCACCGCCGCCGAGGCGAGGCGGTCCGCCAGGGGTTTGCTCGCCGCATCGATGCTCTCCAGTTGCCGGGCCTCGCGCAGGAGCGCGCCCACGCGCAGTTGCACGCCGTCTTCGCCGGTCAGTCCCGCCGCCAGCGCTCCGGATAGTTCGGTCAATTCCTGCGCGCGGCTCATCCGCATGAAATCCCGCTCCAGGGTCTCGATCGCCTCGGTGGTCAGGTCCAGCGCCTCCATCTTCACGAGTTGGTTGCGCAGGAAATCGATCTGCTCCGGCGAGAGTTTCGTCTCGGTCGCCACGCGCTGACGCTCCGTCACGAGCTCGCGCCAGACTTTATACTTCGCCTGATAGGCCGTGAGGGCCTCGCCCGCCCGGCCGAAGAGATCCAGCAATTCCAACTGGCAGCTTTCCTTCAGGAGGCGCCGCGGCTCGCTCGGTCCGTGGAAGTCCACCCAGTGTTCGCCCAGCCGTTGCAGCGCGGCCAGCGTCGCCATGCTCCCGTTCACCGAGAGTTTCGGCGCCTTCTCGCGGGGCAGGCTGCGTTTGAGGATCAGCACCCCGTCTTCGCACGCCGGCAGGTCCAGCTCCGCCAGCACCGCATCGATCGCCGCGGAGTCCTCGAAAAACAGCGACGCCTCCACGTCACAAGCAGGCGCGCCCTGGCGGATGATCGTCTTGTCCGCGCGCTCCCCGGCGAGCAGCGCGAGCGCCCCGAGCAGGATGCTCTTGCCCGCCCCGGTCTCGCCGGTGACAGCCGTGAAGCCGGCCTCGAAGTCGAGGGCGACTTCCTCCAGCAGGGCCAAATTGCGAATGCGCAGGGATTGAAGCATGGCGCCTAAGGGCACAAAAAAACCGCCGACATTCAAGCGGCGGATTGAAGATTATGCATTCCCCCGGGGATGGATCCGGCCAAACTCATCTACCGTCCCTTTTCGACGGACCAAATTCCGGGACTTTCGCCCCCTGGGCGATTGGGCGGTAGTTTAACTCATCGCTTCCGGCTCGGTCATGGGCCGGACCAATCGCCCCTCCAGCCCGCTCCTCGCCGGGCCGGGCCGGCAAAAATAAGAAACGCCGCGCGTCCGGGGACAGCGCGGCGTTCACGGGTGCCTTCATCTCAAGCGGCGACCTTTCCCGGCGTCGTCGTCGCGAGTGTGGTCGCCGTCTCGCCGGTGGCGGGCGCGGTCTCGTCGTCGCCGCCGGAGCTGCCGGGGCGGTTGATCGTCAAACGCGCAGCCTGATACATCGCGTAGCCGTCGGGATCGGTCGCCTGCAGACGCACCATGAGCGGATCGACCTCGTCGGCGAGCAGGTTCCTCATCTTCTGGATCACCTCGCCCAGCCGCTCGGTCGCCACCCGGCGTGACATGATGCGCGCCCTGGGCGTCGTCAGGCAGCCGCTGGCCGCATCGATCTGCGTTTGCTGCTCGGCCAGCATTTCCGCGGTCACGCCGTAGTCCGCGAGGTGCGGTAACACACTCGCGGCGGCGTCGTGCACCTGCTGGAGCAGTAGCACCCGCTGGCTGATGCGGGTCTGGCGAATATCGCTGATCGTGTGCGCCACCTTCGCGCCGAGATCGCCCAGTTTATTAGTCTTCGCGTAGCTCCGCACCGGGCCGGCCACCATCAGCGTCGTGGTGATGGCGCCCGAGAAAACTCGGCCGCGATCCTCCGTGTGCCCGGTGGTCGGCACGGCCTGCAGGGCCGCGTAGAACTTGATGTTAGTGAGGTAGGTTTTCAACGCCACGCTCGCCGCCACGAGGGCGGGGAGAGCGTGCGTTGCCGTGATAGTCTCCAGTGCGACGGAGACGTTCTGACCCATGGTCTGGGTGCTGGACTGGCGGGCATTCATTGGTTGATTACGAATCTAGCCTTACTGGGGTTCGATTTCGTGCGCCCACTCTAGCAACCCAGACTGCGGGATAAGGGGGGTCTGAAAAAATAATTCAAAAAACTTCGCCCGCGCCGGCCCGCCGGCCCCCGAGCCAACGGCGCCCCTCCTTCGGCCTCACGCCCGCGCTCCGCCGCGCCCCGCCCACCCCTCTTTACCCTCTTGTCAGCGTCGTTTCCGCGCATGTCAGCGCGCATTTTTCGTCGGTCAGCGTGAAATATTCGTCTGTCAGCGTCGGTTATTCGACTGTCAGCTGCGATTATTCTCCCGTCAGCGTCGATTATTCGCCCGTGAGCGTCGATTATTCGCCCATGAGCTGCAAATATTCGCCTGTCAGCGTCGGTTATCCATCCGTCAGCGTCATTTTTCCCGTTGTCAGCGCCGTCTCCGCGCCCGTCAGCGCCGCCTTTTCGCCGGTCAGCCCCCGCGCCTGACGTAGACCATCCGGCCCGCATCCCAGCCTGGCTTACACCCACGGCGAACCGGCGAGCAAGGCTGGAGGGCACAGCAAGAGTTTACGTTGGCACAGACCGGCTCGCCCGCACGCGCCTCGCACCGCCCCTCCACCCACAGCCCAATCTGCGCCCTCCGTAGCCCGGTGCTTCAGCCCGGGCTCTCCATCCCGTTGCGCGCGCCATCGTTCGCAGTGGGCGGGTGCGTCCCGGCACCCGCATGGTCCTCGAGTCGGGCCTGTTCAACCTTCACCCCGCGCCCACCCCGCCGGCGCCCGCGTCCGGAACCGGAACTTAACGAGAACTCCCCACCACCTCGTCCGGCCCACGCCGCCCCCCAATTTAGTGGGAGCACGGCGGCGGCGGCGCAAATCCGCGGCCGACTAACGCTCACACTGCGCACGCGCTCCTTCCGCCTCACTCAGCCATCCCTACGCCGTAACTGGCGAAGGGCTCGTTCAACCCGTATCTCACCACGGGCTAAGGCGCGGCTTAACGTTCAGTGTTCGGCTCACGCTTTTTCACAATGGAGTTAGGTGGAATGACCCCCAACTTGCGAAGCATCAACGCGGCTGGTTAGGCTGCAGTAGCGCGGCTAGGTAACCCAAGGCCTACCGCTCAGGCACTCGCGCCTGCTTCAAACGCCGCGACCGCTTCACTTCTGCCGCACTTCAAATCTGAAACTAATGTCTCTTCGTAGCGGCGTCATTTTCGTAAACGGCGATCATTCCGTCCAGACGTCGGCGCTCATCGTCGGTCGCGTCGGTCATGAATGACGCAAGTATCCCAGCGATGAGGTAATACTCCTCTTCGCTACGAATTTTGCCGCGCTTAAGAACACTACGGAACTGTCTCGAATTGCGGCGGCGCAACTCAGACAACGTGACAATGCCACGCGATGCGAAATCCCGATCTATCTCGGCGGCTTCGTCCGGTGAAAAATGCCACGAATCCTCAAGGATATCGCCAAGCGCCAGCCCTAAACCGAGTCGCGCCTTGGACATGCTCTTCTTCTCAAACGACTCGAGCACTACGACGGGATAGTGCTGAGGCTCGAGAGGGACGGATGGCGGAAAGCGATCTTCCCACGCGACGAAGAAAGCCTTCAATGAGTCGTATTCTTCTGGAGCGATCTTCGGCATATTTGCCTACACGATTGAGGTCAGACACGGAGGGGAGTGGAGCTCCCCGGAGGTGGCTGTGAGGACTGGTTCGCCTCTTTCTTCTGCCAGCAGACAAATCGATTGTTACTCGTGCTGCCCATGGCTCGAATGACAGCCCCTTGATCAAAGTCCGGCAAGCACCCCAATCGCTCGAGTAACTTCTGACTACCGTCCGCACCTTGTGGGATCGAACATCCCTTTTCTTTGGTGGGGCCGAGGAGCATGAAAAACACGTCCTCTTGGATGGGACCTTCATCGGTCGTGAGGATGCCGACTTCAATGAGATCGCCCCACGCGATTTCGTCGATGCGACCACCGCAACGAAAGACAACGCGGAGATCGTCGAAGGAGACGTAGCCAAGCGGGTTGGCCGTCGCTGGCTTTCGTTTGCCAAACAAAGAAGCGAAAAATCCCATGCTCTTTTTATACCGATCAGTGTTATTCAGCCTCAGCGTAACGCCTAAGTTGAACGCGATTCATTGGCTGAAACTGACTCGGCAAGTCCTTCGATTTCAATCCCCGAAACACGGGCCAGAGGCTTTGCTCATCGCGCGGGACGCCGGCCCAACGCGACGCCCGCCGCTTCCCCGCCCCACCCGACGCGGGCAACACCCCATGTCCCCGCGATGAAGTTCGCGCTAGGCTCCGGCGCCATCCGCCACGCGGCCTGTCGCCACCGTCGCCTCCCTTCCCTGCCATGTCTTCTTTCTTTTCCTCTGTCCGCCCCATCACCCTGGTCGTCCTCACGCTGGCCTTGGGCGGTGTCGCCGCTGCGGCGGATCAACTCGCTTCCTTTCCCCCACTCATCGTCCCGGCGACGAGCGAGCACCGGCCCGGCAAATTCATCTGGGCTGATCTCTTCGCCACCGATCCCCTCGCCGCCTCCGCGTTCTACTGTGGTCTCTTCGGCTGGACCACGCAGGTCATCACCCAGCACGGCAAGGCCTACACCGTGTTCAGCCTGGAGGGTCGCCCCGTGGCCGGGCTCACGCCGCGGCCCGCCAGCAAGGCCCCGCGTCCGTCGCGGTGGATTCCCTACCTCGCCGTCGCCGATCTCTCGGCCACGCTCGCGCTCATCCCGCCGGCCAGCGGACAGGTGCGCGCCGGCGCCCGTGATTTCCCGACGCGCGGCCGGCAGGCCATCGTCGCCGACAACGAGGGCGCCACCGTCGGCCTCCTCGAGTCCGCGTCCGGCGATCCGGCGGATGTCGACTCGCGCCCGGGTGAGTGGAACTGGTTCGAACTCTATGTCCGCAATCCGCGCGTCGTCGCCGGTTTCTATCATCAGCTTTTCGGCTACGACGTCGCCCCCGATCTTCGCACCGAGCGGAAGGATGACTTCATCTTGTCGAGCGGCGGCCTCGCCCGCGCGGGCATCGCCCCCCTCCCCGCCCGCGACGATGCGCAGTCGGGCTGGCTGGGCGTCATTAGCGTGACCGATCTCGACGCAGCGCTGCTCCGCACCGTCACCCTCGGCGGCGAGGTTCTCCTGACGCCGCGGCCCGTCGCCTATGAAAGCCGTTTCGCCATCATCGCGGATTCCACCGGGGGCTCGGTCGGGCTCGTGGAATATGTCGACCACGCCAATCCCGCCGACCGCCCATGATCACGCTCCGCACTCTCCTCTGCCGCAGT
>CANGHW010000077.1 GCA_947453695.1 Opitutia bacterium | reverse complement strand
GAGCATCGTGTAGAGGGCGCGGAGGCGCTCCTTGCGCGGGTCGAGAAAGGCGCCGTTGAAGGAGAAGTGCGCGCCGAGATCGGCGAAGCTTTTGGCGAGCTGGGTGGAGCCGTTGTAGGCGTGGAGTAAAAATCCGCGGGCGGGGAGGGGCGTAGTGCGGAGGGTGTCGTAGAGCGGGCCGAAGGCTTCGAGGCAGTGGATCGAAGTGGGGAGGTTGCGCTCGGCGCCGAGAGAGAGTTGGGCGACGAAGACTTCGATCTGCTCCTCGATCGGTGCGCGGCGGAGGCCCGCGAGGCGAGGGTCGTCGGGGCGGGCGCTGTCGAGGATCCAGCGATCGAGGCCGATTTCACCGAGGGCAGCGTGCGGATGCGCGTCGAGCGTGGCGCGGAGGGTGGTGAGCCAGGTGGGGGAGCGGTTACCAACGTCCCAGGGGTGAAGTCCGTAGCTGGGGACCAGTTGTGGACTAGGGGAGACTGAGGCGCAGAGGGCGGTGACGTCGGGCCAGTCGGCTTCGGAGGTGCCGTTGACGACGAGGCGAGTAATGCCGGCGGCGCGCAGATCGGCGAGGAGGCGGGAGCGATGGGGGCTGAACCAGGCGTCTTGGAGGTGGCAGTGGGCGTCGAGGAGCGGAGGCACGGGGAGGAGAAACCACGAAACACACTCAATACACGAAAGGAAAAACGGGATCGCCCATGGACGCCACGGAAGAAACCCGCGAGGGCTGTGCGAAAGGTGATTTGTCCCGCCTCGCACGAGACAGGCTACGGGCGGAACACGGAGCGGCCCGTGGGGGACAATGCGCCCTATCTGGCGTGCTGTGCGGCGAAGGCGCGGATGGTGGCGCGGGCGCTGGCGAGGCCGTTGCGCCGGGTGGGGCTCAGGTTCTTCGCGAGGGCGAGGGCCTCAATCGGATCGGCGTCACTGGCCGCGATCTCGGCGGGTGTCGCTCCGCTGTAGAATTGGCAGAGGAGGGCGACGAGGCCGCGGACGATGGGGCCATCGGCTTCGCAACGGAAGGAGCAGAGGCCGTCGCGGACTTCGCCGACGAGGTAGACGAGGGAGATGCAACCGCGAACGCGGTTGGCGTCGATGCGCTCAGCCTCGGCGAGGGGCGGAAGTTTTTTGGCGCGGTCGACGACGGCGCCGAGGCGTTCCTGGGGATCGTCGATGATGGCGAGATCATCGACGAGGTGGGTAAGTTTTTCAGCGAGGGTCACGGGCGCGGCGCAGGGCGGGAAGGCGGGAGAGGACGGCGGTGAGTTCGGCGAGGCGGATCGGTTTGGAGAGAAATTCGTCCATGCCGTCGGCGAGGAATTGTTCCCGGCTGCCGGCGAGGGCGTGGGCGGTGACGGCGATGACGATGGGCTGGCGGTCGGCGGTGAATTCCTGGCGGATGGCGCGGGTGGCGGTGGCTCCATCCATCTCGGGCATCTCCACATCCATGAGGACGACGTCGTAGGGCGCGGCGCGGAGCGCGGCGAGCGCGGCCCGGCCATCGCCGGCGAATGTGGGAGTGTAGCCGAGTTTTTCCAAGGTGCGGCCGAGGACTTTTTGGTTAACGGGATTGTCTTCGGCGATGAGGATGCGGGCCGGATGTTGCACGGCGAATTGCGCATCGAAAGCGGTGGTGCCCGCGGTGGCGACGGGGGCAACGAGGGGTGCGGCTGGGCCGGCGTCGGCGGTGAAGGTAAAGACGGAGCCGACGCCCGCGGTGCTCTCGACGGTGAGCGTGCCGCCGTGAAGTTCGGCGAGATGTTTGCTGATCACGAGACCGAGGCCGGTGCCACCGTAGGTGCGGTGCGTGGAGGCCTCGGCTTGCGTGAAGTTCTGGAAGAGCCGACCGAGGCGGTCGGCGGGGATGCCGATGCCGGTGTCGCGGACGCTGACGCGGAGCTCCACATGGCCCTGGGCGAGCGCACGGGAGGAGGTTGAGACGGTGATGGTGCCGTGGTCGGTAAATTTGACGGCGTTGGAGAGGAGATTGACGAGGATTTGGCGGAGGCGGGTGACGTCGCCGGTGACGGCATCGGGGACGCCGGGTGTGAACTCGGTGCGGAGTGTGAGTTTCTTCTCGGTGGCACGGGTGGCGACGAGTCGCACCGCGGCGCTGACGAGGTCGCGCGGAGCAAACGCGGTTGACTCGAGGGAGAGTTTGCCGGCCTCGATTTTGGAGAAATCGAGGATGTCGTTGATGACGGTGAGGAGGTGTTCGCCGCTGGACTGGATGGTGTCGACGTTGTCGCGTTGTTCCGGGGTGAGCGCGGTGTCGCGAAGGAGCGCGGTCAGGCCGATGACGGCGTTCATCGGGGTGCGGATCTCGTGACTCATGGTCGCGAGGAACTCGGCTTTGGCGCGCGTGGCGTCCTCGGCAGTGCGGCGGGCCTCGTCGAGAGAGCGGCGGGTATGCTCGAGGTCGGCGATGATGTGGTTTTGGTTTTCGACGACGCGGCGAAGCTCGAGGGCGTTGACGACGTGGCGGCTGAGAATGGAGAGGGATTTGAGTTGGTCGGGGGTCAGCTCGCGGGGCTGGCGGTCGATGACGCAGAGGGTGCCGAGGGCCCAACCGTCATGGGTCACGAGGGGTGCGCCCGCGTAAAAGCGAATATGAGGCGCGGCGGTCACCAGGGGATTGTCGGCAAAGCGGGCGTCGAGCTGGGTGTCGGGCACGACGAAGAGCGGTCGGGCGGGATCGACGATGGCATGACCGCAAAATGAATCCTGCCGGGGGCCTTCGGCGATCGAGATGCCGACCTTGGCTTTGAACCACTGGCGTTCGGAGTCGATAAACGTGATGGCGGCGATGGGGACCTGACAGATCTGGGCGGCGAGGTGGGCGATCTCGTCAAAGTCCGGCTCCGGCGGCGTGTCGAGGACGCCAAGCGAGCGGAGCAGCGCTACGCGGGCGTCGTCGTTGGCGGGAAGAGGAGGAGCGATCATGCGGCTGGGCGGACCACCACAGTGTGCGGCGGAGGCCGAGGTGCAATGGCCGCGCAGGAAATCTCGCGGGGGAGATCAGGAGCCGACGCGTTCGACGGTGGAGGTGTCGGTGGCAGGGAGTTCGTAGAGGCGCAGTTCGGTGGGGGGCGGGATGAAATCGCGGGGTTTGTCGCGATTACGACCGAGGGTCTCCCAGCGGAGCACCCAGCGGCGGTGACCGGCGGAGGAGGGCAGCGTTTGGACTTCGAGGCCGGGCGTCGGGGATTGCACGCGCCGCAAGCCGGCCGGGAGCGAAGGAGCAGGGGGCGGAAGCTGGGCGGTGCGGGCGAGCGTGGAGGCGTCGATCGTCCAGCGGCCGGAGCCGGCGACTTGGGAGGAATAGTCGATACTGAACGTGTGCGGATCGATGAGACGGGGGCGGCCGAGGGTGACTTCGGCGGGGATGGAGCCGCCGCCGGAGAAGGCCCACTTGAAATCCCACGTGCTGAGCTGGCTTTGGGTCCAGCCGGGCTTCGAGGGCGACGACGGGGCGGGCCGGGCGAGAAAGACCTGGGAATGGTTCTGCGCATCGTAGCGATGATAGGCGACGACGGGGCGCTGTTCGGCATCGAAGCCGAGTTGGAAGGACATGTTGATGAGTCCGCCGCCGGGCTGGGCGCCATCGATGACCTCGCCGGTTTTGAGCGTGATGGGCAGGGCGAGGGGCTCGCCGCGGGAATTTTCCCAGTGCACGAGATCACGGCTGCGGGCGTAGGAAAGCGTGTGGTTGGTGGCGCAGTCAGGCGTCTCGCGCCACATCCAGACGAGGTGGAAGCGACCGTCGGGGCCGAGGGTGGGTTCACCGGCGTAGGCGTTGCGCTTGCCCTCGCCCTCGAGGAGCGGCGTGGAGAGCAGGCGCGACCAGGTGCGGGTGGCGACGTCGTAGCGGTTGTAGAGATCGGAGCCGTTGCCGCTGGAGCCGTCGCGGTAGCGGAAGAGGAGATCGCCGGCGGCGTCTTTAAAAAAGACGGGATAGGTGCAGCGGGATTCGCGTTCGCCGGTCATGCGGTCGATGCGTTCGAGCGTGGAGACATCGAACGGGACGCGCGTGCGATAATACACGAGCGGATCGACGTGCATGTTGCCGGAGAGGTGAAGATGGCCGTCGCGGTCGAGGGCGAGGCGGAGGGTGTTGTGGCTGTCCCACGCGACGACGTTGGAGGCGCGCTTGCGGGCGTGGTGAGGGACGCCGGGCGGCTGGAAACGCGTCCACGGGGAAGCGGGATCAGTGAGCTTGCGGCCGAGGACGGTGATACGGCGGTCGGCGTCGTAGTAAGCGATGAACTGATGGCCGCGCTCGGTGAGAAATCCGAAGGTGACGGGGTGGCCGGACCAGACGGTGCCGAGGAGCTCGCCCGTGGGCGGGGAGGCTTCGGTCGCGAGAGTGCGGCCGAGGAAGGCGAGAACGCAGACGGCGGAAAACAGCACGCGCAGCATGGCGGTGCTGGTGACGTTGACGGGCCTTAGAAGTTGCCCTTGACGCCGAATTGGAAGTTCACGCCGTATTCGCCCTCGGCGGCGAATTTCACATAGCGCGGACCGCCGGTGGCGTAGGCGTAGTTTTGATCGCGGTCGTTAAAGATATTTCGGGCGGTGAAGTAGAGGCCGTAGTGGCGGGTGAGGCGGTAGTCGCCGGAGAGATCGAGGCGGAGGCGCTCGGCCTGATAGTTCCAACCGGCGGCACCGATATTGCCGGCGGCGATGGTGCCGACCTTCTTTTTGCCGACGAGGGTCCACTTGGCGAAGAGGGAGAGCGGGTTGCGGTTATAGCTCACGCCCCAGTTGATCAGCTTGGGCGTGAAGCCGCGGAAGTCGCCTTCGACGGGGCTCTTGTTGTGGACGAGCGTGGCGTTGGCGAAGACGCGGACGGAGCGGGCGAAGGCGGCGCGGGTGAAAGTCGTGAGCGGGGCGTTGATGTCGAATTCGACGCCGTTGATGTGGGTGGTGCCGGGAAGGTTGATCGGGGCGTTGACTTGGTAGCCTTCGAATTCTTCGCCGAGGCCGAGGTTCGCGAGGAACTCGGGGGTCGCGAGGAAGTTCTGAGTGGCGAAGGTATTCTTGATCTGCTTCCGGAAGAAACCGGCGGAGAGGACGGAGCCGTTGGCGGGGTAGTATTCGAGGCGGAAGTCGCCGCTGTTGGCCGTCCACGGGAGCAGCGCGGGGTTCTTCGTGGTGATGGTGCCGAGGGCGGCGCCGGTGACGTTGCTGGCAGGGTCGAAGGTGACTTGGTTGATGTTGGTTGCGCCGAGGATGTTGCCGAAATCGGGGCGGCCGACGGCCTTGGCAAGGCCGAGGCGGGCCTGGACGTTCGGAGTGATGCTGTAGGTGGCGTTCAGGCTGGGGTAGGTGCCGCTGTAAACTTTGCTGAGGGTGGCGCCGAGTTTTTGGTAAACGAGCGCGTCTTCGGCGATGCCGTCGGCCTGCACGGTGGCGGAGTTGGGGTAGATCAGAATCGGGCGTTTGGCGGCATCGAGGATGAGGTTGCCGGCGGCGTCCTGGCGGTATTTCGCGTTGTTATCCTGGAGGACGGCGCGACCGTCGTCGGTGGTGCGCTCGTAGCGGACGCCACCGACGAGCCGGAGGCGGTTGTTGAAGAGGGCGACGTCAGCCATGAGATAGAGCGAGTCGAGGCGCTCGGTGATCTGGTCGGGCGCGGTGAGGAAGGCGCGAATGTCCGTGCGGCGGTTGGTCTGGGTGTCGAAATACTGGGGGAAGTTTTCGTAGAGTTGGAAGGCGCGGCGGCTGCTCACGAACTGGGCTTGCGGGGCGTTGCGCGGCATGGGGAAGGACAGCATCGCTTGGTTGAGGATGCTGAACGGCAGGGCACTGACGGTTTCGTCGGCGGTGTTGGCGCGGCCATCGGCGCCGACGAAGATGGGGGTGAACTGGCTGTTGCGGCGGGCGCGGTAAGTCTCGGCGGTCGAGGCGCCGGCCTTGATCGAGAAGTTGGTTTTGTCGGTGAAGAATTTCCGCTTGGCGTCGAACTTGGCGCTTTTGGCCGTGGAGTCGTTGTCGCGGGTGCTGTTCGCGCCGTTAAGGAAGAACGTGTAGTTGTTGAGATTGAAGGGATCGATGACCTGGCCGGCGGCGTTGCGGACGGTGACGGTGCCGGGGAGGTAGTCGCTGAAGCCGTCGAAATCGATCGTGGCGCCCTGGATGCGGGCGCTGGCGGTCTCGAACTGGCGGTGCGAGGTAGCGCGGTAGGTCTGGTCGGAGAAGTTGTAGCCGGCGCTGCCGTTGAAGTCCCAGAGCGAACCGATGTGACGGTAGTTCAGACGGAAGACGTTATTGCGGACACGGACGTAGCGGGCGGTGTTGTTGACGTTAAGCGCGGCGGAGCCGGGGCGGCCGTGGGTGAAGTTCTCGCCCCAAGAGAGCGGGTTGGTGCCGGTGTTGAGGACGAAGTTGTGCTGCTCGTAGTCCTGGACGAGCCAGTTGCCGGAGTAGGAGAACGAGAGGGTGTCGACGGGCGAGACCTTCCAATCGAAGCGGGAGCCGACGGCGTAGCGGTGTTCGTAGACGGGGAAGACGTTGTATTGGTAGGTGGTGAGGTAGGGATTATCGAGGGTGGCCTTGAACGGGTTGGCCGCGGTGGTCGTGGTGTTGAACGTGCGGTTGATGCGGCGGGCGGAACCGAATTGGTCGTTCTTGGTGGCGTTGAGGGAGAAGCCGAAGGTCTTGGAAACGGGGACGGTGTAGGCGAAGTCGAAGTCAGGTTGATAGTGATACGTCATCTTCTGATCATCGCCGTCGCCGGCACCGGACTGGCGGCGGAAGTTAAACTCGCGGGAGTTCTGATTCACGTAGGCCTTGAAGCGGAGTTCGGGGCGGGAGGCTTCGAAGGCGGTGCGGCTGACCATGTTGATGCCGCCGGCGAGGGAGGCGGGCATATCGGGGGTGGGGACCTTGTAGATTTCGACGCGCTGGGCGTTGGAGAGAGAGAAGGCTTGGAGGAGAGTGTTGCGAGTGGGGCCGGCGGAACCGGCGGCATTCACGTCGTCGCCGTCGAGGGCGATGTTGGTGTAGTTCGACGGGAGGCCGCGGAGACCGATCTGCACGGAGTTCATCTGGTCGGTGCCGACGTCGACGCCGGGGAGGAACTTCACGAACTCGCCGAGATTGTTCTGGATGACGTCGCCGAGGGCGTCGGTGGAGAGGACGGTCTTGATGCCGGCGGAGAAGCGCTGCTCGTTGATGGCGATGGTGGCGGCGTTGGTCTCGCGGGCGGAGGCGACGACGAAAGAATCGAGTTGGACGGTGCCGTCTTTGGCGACGGGCGAGGTGCCGGTGGGCAGGAGGGCGAAATCGCGTTGGGCGGTCTCGCCGGGGGTGAGGGTGACGGTGATGGTTTGCGGCGCGAGGCCGGTGGAGAAGACGGTGAGAGTGACACTGCCGGGGGCGAGGCCGGTGAGGCGGAACTCGCCGAAGGCGTTGGTGAAGACCTCGCGGTTGGTGCCGGCGACGGTGAGGCGGGCGTTTTCGAGGGAGAGGTTGGCGGCCTGGTTGGTCACGCGGCCGGCGATGGTGGCGGTGGCCGCGGTCTGGGCGCGGGCGACGGTGACGACCAGGGCGAGCGCGACGGCGACGGCGAGCAGGCTGACAATGCGCGCGAGGGCGCGATACGAGAGGGGCATGGAAGGGACGGGGTGAAACGGGGTGGGCGCGGACAGAGAGATCCGAGGCCAGGGAAAGCTGGGACGATTTCAGGCGACGGCGCGGGGGCGATGTTTTTTTGCGCAAACCTCCGGCGGTGGGGCAAAAAAAATGCGCCGCGGGTGAGGCGGCGCTCAGATGGCAGGCGTAAAGCCTGCCCCACATCGAAAGGCATGGATGGCAGGCGTAAAGCCAGCCCCACATAGAAGGGCGCGGAAGGCAGGCTTGAAGCCTGGCTCACATGGAAGGGCACGTAAGGCAGGCTTGAAGCCTGGACCACAGAGGAATGCACGGATGGCAGGCGTAAAGCCTGCCCTACATAGAAGGGTGGAGGCGCGGGTCGTGGCGCCCGCGGCTACGCGCTCCTGCTCAATTGTAGAAGGTCGCCTCGTTGGACTGGAAGAGGGCGTGGGCGAGTTTGGTCCAGGCGTCGGGCGGGTTCTGGTTGTCGTAGGTGCCGCCGACCTGGGTGTTGAACTTGGCGTTCTGCTTCGGGGCCTTGGCCTTCTTCTCGGCGATGCGGGCTTCGCGGGCGGAGAGTTTTTCCGCCGGGAGCGCGGAGGTGAGGGCGACCTGAGTGCCGGTGGGGTTGGCCTTTACGTATTTGAGGCCGAGTGCGATTTCCTCTTTCGAGGGCCAGCGCTGGAAGATGGCGAGGTAGAGCGAGGTGACGCGGAGTTCGTCGGATTTGAGTTCGGCGAAGACCGGGCGGTCGACGAGCTTGCGGGCGGTCTCGACCACCATGGGACTGTTCATGAGGAACAAGGCCTGTTGCGGGACCGTGGTCTCGTAGCGATGGCCGGTGGGGACGTCGGGACTGGGGAAGTCGAATTGCGTGAGGAGCTCCGGCGGATTGGTCCGGTCGATCATGGTGTAGACCGCGCGGCGTTTGGCGAAGCCGTCGGTGCTGATCGCCACGGGGCGGCCGCCCTGCGTGCGGTCGAGTTCGCCGGTGATGGCGAGGAGCGAGTCGTGGAGCTGCTCGAGGTTCATGCGGCGGAGATTGTAGCGCCAGAGGAACTTGTTGTTGGGGTCGAGCTCGGCGTATTTCGGGTTGTTGAGGCTGCTCTGCTGATACGCGGCGCTGAGGACGATGAGGCGGTGCATCGATTTGATGGACCAGCCGTTTTCGACGAAGGTGGCGGCGAGGTAGTCGAGGAGCTCGGGGTGCGTCGGGGGGGCGGACTGGTTGCCGAGGTCGTCAGGGGTGTCGACGATGCCGGTGCCCCAGTGCTGCTGCCAGAGGCGGTTGACCATGACGCGAGCGGTGAGGGGGTTCTTGGGATCGGCGATGGCCTGAGCGAGCTGGAGGCGGCCGGAGCCTTTGTCCCAGACGGGGCGTTTCTTCGGGTCAGGAGAGAGGATTTCGAGGAAGCGGCGGGGGACGATGTCGCCCTTGTTGGCGACCTCGCCGCGGAGGAGGACCGGGTAGTCGCGGGAGCGGGGGACGTCGGTGAGGACGTTGGCGCGGGCGGGGGAGCCGGGATGCTTGGACTCGAGGTCGGCAATTTCGGTATAGAGCTGGCGTTCGGTCCGCTGGAGCTGCTGGCGCTTCATGGGGTCGATCTTGGCGGCGGCCATCGCTTCCTTGCCCTTGGCCTTGCCACCGGCGGCACGGACGGCGCGCTGGAACTCGGCCTGGTCCTTCTTGTGCTCCTCCATGCGCTTCTCGAGGGCCTTGGATTTCTCCAGGTAGTCGAGGTAGTCGGCGGTGCCTGGGACCTTGGCGGCGAGGGTGGGGAGCTCGGGGGGCTGGAAGCAGTTGGCGAAGACGCCGTAGATGGAATAGTAGTCCTGGGTCTTGACCGGGTCGAACTTGTGATCGTGGCAACGGGCGCAAGCCAGCGTGAGTCCGAGGAAGGCCTTGGAGGTGACGTCGATCTGGTCACCGATAATGTCGTCTTTGCGGCCGTTGAATTGATTGCCGAGGGTAAGGAAACCGAGGCCGGCGAGGGGCCAGCGGGCTTCGTTGGCGGCGCGGTCGGCGGTGACTTCGACGGCGGGCAACTCGACGACGGGCTCAGGGGAGACGACGGGTTTGGCCATCGCGGCGTTGCGGGCCACGGTGGGGGTGGGCTTGGCCTTGGCCTGTTTTTCGAGGTAGGCGGAGAGGTAGTCGCCGGCGAGTTGGGCGAGGATGAACTTGTCGTAAGGGAGATCGGCGTTGAAGGCCTCGATCACCCAGTCGCGGTAGGTCCAGGCGTAGGGGTAGCGGTTGTCCTCCTGCTTCGGGGCGTCGCCCTTGGTGTCGGAGTAGCGGGCGACATCGAGCCAGTAGCGGCCCCAGTGTTCGCCGTATTGGGGGGAGGCGAGGAGGCGGTCGACGATCTTGGCGTAGGCGTCGGGCGACGGGTCGTTGACGAAGGCCTGGACGTCGGCCGGGTGCGGCGGAAGGCCGATCAGATCGAAATAGACGCGGCGGATGAGGGTGGCCTTGGCGGCGGGGGAATTAGGGGCGAGTCCGTTGGCTTCGAGCTTCGCGAGGACGAAGTTATCGACGGGGTTTTTGACCCACGCGGTATTCTGGACGACGGGGAGGGCGGGTTTGACGACGGGCTTGAAGGCCCAGTGGTTCTTGCCCACGCCGGCGTAGGAAGAGCTGACGCCCGCAGAGAGGACCGAGCGGCGGGGATCGGGGGCGCCGCGGCGGACCCATTCGGTGAGGTCGGCGATCTCGCGGTCAGAGAGCTTTTCGCCCTTGGGGGGCATCTGGAGGTCCTCGTCTTTGTAGCGGACGGCCTGGATGAGGAGCGACTCATCGGGCTTGCCGGGGACGACGGCGGGGCCGGTGTTGCCGCCACCCAAGGTGGCCTCGCGGGTGTCGAGGAGGAGGCCGCCTTTAACTTTGTCGGACTCCTTGCTGTGGCACTTGTAGCATTTGTCCGCGAGGATCGGGCGAATCTTGGACTCGAAGAACTTGAGGTCGTCGGCGGAGATCGAAGGGCCGGAGACTGGCGGGTGGCCGGCGGGCATCTCGGCGGCGTGGGAGACCACTGCGGCGAGGAGCGTGACGGCAAACGTCCCGCCTCTCACGAGGCGGGCTGCCGTGGGGGCGGAGCGGGTAACGGTAAAGCTCATGGGGCTCAGGTGAGGATGGGCTTGATGACGTTGCCGGCGACGTCGGTGAGGCGGAAATCGCGGCCGTTGAAACGGTAAGTGAGCTTCGTGTGGTCGAGCCCCATGCACTGCAGAATCGTAGCGTGCAGATCGTGCGGGTGGACCTTGTCGACGACGGAAGCGGAACCGAATTCGTCGGTGGCGCCATAGACCGTGCCGCCTTTGACGCCGCCGCCGGCCATGACCATGGAGAACGCCTTGGCGTTGTGATCGCGGCCGGGGTTGTCGTAGCCGTTGCGGTCGCGGGTGGACTTGCGGCCGAATTCGCCGCCCCAGATGACGAGCGTGGAATCGAGGAGACCGCGCTCCTTAAGATCGGTAAGGAGGGCGGCGAGCGGTTGGTCGATTTCGCCGGCCTTCGTGGCGAGGCGGGTCTGGAGGTCCTGGTGATGGTCCCAGCCGCCGTGCCAGACTTGGACGACACGGACACCGCGCTCGATGAGACGACGGGCGATGAGGAGTTGCTTGGCCTGTTCGCCGCCGCGGCCGCCGTTGGTGATGCCGTAGGCGGCGCGGGTGGCTTCGGACTCCTTGTTGATATCGAAGGCGTCGAGCGACTCGGCCTGCATGCGGAAGGCGATCTCGTAGCTCTCGAGGCGCGTCTCGAGGGCGGCGTCACGCTGGAGATTCTGGGCGTGGACCTGATTGAGCTGATTGATGAAATCGAGCTGCCGGCGCTGCTCGGCCTTGTTCACGTAGGTGTTCCGGATGTTCTGGATCATCTGCGGAACGCTGGGGGCCTGAGTGTTGATGCTCGTGCCCTGATAGACACCGGGGAGGAAGGCAGATTGGTAATTGGTCGAGCCGCCGGGCGGAAGGCCACCGCCGCGGAGGGCGATGAAGCCGGGGAGATTTTGATTTTCCGTGCCGAGGCCGTAGACGAGCCATGAGCCCATGCTGGGCTTCGCGATGCGGAGCGAGCCGGTGTTCATGAACACTGTGGCGACCTCGTGTGCGGGGATGTCGGTCCACATCGAGCGGATGACGGCGAGATCGTCGGCGTGTTGGGCGGTCTTGGCGAAGACCTCACTGACCTCGAGGCCGCTCTGGCCGTATTTGGAGAACTTGAAGGGCGAGCCGAGGGCGATTTCGCCGCCGGGGATGGATTTGCCGTTGAGCCGAGTGAGGGTCGGCTTCGGGTCCCAAGTATCGAGATGCGACGGGGCGCCCTGGGCGAAAATGTGGATGACGGCCTTGGCCTTGCCGGGGAAGTGCGAGGGGCGCGGGGCGAGGGGGCTCAGGGACTTGGCGGGGGGTTGGGCACCGACGAGGTCACGGGGGTCGAGGATGCCGGCGAGGGAGAGGGCGCCCATGCCCATGCCGATGCGGTTGAGAAACTGGCGCCGGGTGAGGAAGTAGTCCGCGAGGTTGGTCGAAACACCGTGGCAGTCGTGGTGATCGTGGGCGTGGTGATCGGGAAATTCGCCGTGAGGAGTGGACATGGGAAGGGTGGGTGGTGGGTGACTAAGCCGGCCGGCGGTGGGAGCGTCGGTCAGGGCTAGAGACGCTCTGGGGGTGAGGCGGTTTCAAAGCGGGGAGATCGGGAGGCAGGGTGGGTAACACTTAGGAAAGCAAAGTCAGGGGAGCGTTGGCAAACGCTTTGACGAGGGGAGGGCCCGGGGCTCAACTGCCGCCAATGCATCCCGATTCCACCCCCGCGGGCGCCCCTGGTGCGCCGGCGAAATCGTCGAAGAATACACTTTATTTACAGGTCCTCGTAGGCATCGCACTGGGCGGTGTGCTCGGCTACGTGCAGCCGAAATGGGGCATCGAACTGAAGCCGCTGGGCGACGCGTTTGTGAGCCTCGTCAAGATGCTGATCGGGCCGATCATCTTCTCGACCGTGGTGGTGGGCCTCGCTGGCATGGGCGACCTGAAGAAGGTCGGCCGGGTGGGGGCGAAGGCGCTGATCTATTTCGAGGTCGTGACGACGCTGGCGCTCGTGATCGGCCTCGTGGTGTCGAACGTGTTCGCACCGGGTGATGGGTTCCATGCGAACACGGCGGCGCTCGATGCGAAGAGCGTGGCGAAATACGCCTCGGCGGCGCAGAACCAGTCCACGGTCGATTTCCTGCTGCACATCATTCCGAAGACCTTCGTGAGCGCGTTTGCCGAGGGCGAGATCCTGCAGGTGTTGTTGCTCGCAGTGCTGTTTGGCCTGGCGCTCGGCCAACTCGGGGACCACGGCCGGCCGATCCTAAACCTGCTCAACGAAGTGGCGCGGGTGTTTTTCGGCATCGTGGGGATTGTGACCAAGCTGGCGCCGCTGGCGGCCGGCGGCGCCATGGCCTACACGATCGGCCAATTTGGCCTCGGCTCGCTGGCTAAACTCGGCGGGCTGCTCCTGTGCGTCTACCTGACGTGCGCGTTATTCGTCTTCGTCGTGCTCGGCGCAATCGCGCGCGGGGCGGGGTTCAGTCTGTGGAAAATTCTCAAGTATATCCGCGAGGAACTCCTGCTGGTGCTGGGCACCTCATCGTCGGAGTCCGCGTTACCCGCGCTCATGGACAAGATGGAAAAGATCGGCTGCGCGCGGCCGGTGGTGGGGATCGTGGTGCCGGCGGGTTACTCGTTTAATCTGGATGGCACCTGCATCTACCTGACGATGGCGGCGCTGTTTCTCGGCCAGGCGACGGATGCGCACCTCACGCTGTGGGAGCAGCTCGGCCTGCTCGGTGTGCTGCTGCTGACGTCGAAGGGCGCGGCGGGCATCACGGGCAGCGGATTCATCACGCTGGCGGCGACGCTGCAGACGACGGGACGCAAGGAACTCGTGATCGCGATGGCGCTGATCCTCGGCGTGGACCGTTTCATGTCGGAGGCGCGCGCGATCACGAACTTCATCGGCAACACCGTCGCGACGCTCGTGGTGGCGAAGTGGGATAATGCGTTCGACGAGACAAAGGCCGGGGAGATTTTGGCCGTAAAGAAAACGGCCTGAGGTGCCCGCGGGGCGGACGCTGCGTGAGTCGAGGAGGGGCGTGGCGCAGGCCGTGCTGGGGGGCGGCCTTGCCTGATCCGTGTAATTTCCTCCCACTCCCTTTTCTCGTTCACCTGATTTCAGGTCTCGCCCCACACCTTGCTCGCCCCATGAAGCTGATAACGTCTCCGTCTCTCGTTCCCGCTCTGCTCGTTGCGACTGCCGCGTCACTGGCGGCCCAGTCCGCCCCGCCGCTCCCGCTGCAAAAGCCGGCGGAGACCGTCACGATGGAGGTGTTCACGGTCACCGGCTCGAATATCAAGCGCCTCGACCAGGAAAAAGCGCTGCCCGTCACGATCATTTCCGCCGAAGAGATCGAGGCCCGCGATGCGGCCACGCCGATGAACCTGCTGGAGGGCATCGCCTTCATCACGGACATTCCGGAAAACGAAACGCCGACCAACGCCATCGCGGGGCGCGGCGACAACGCCAACATCGCGCTGCGCGGCCTCGGCGCCGGCAACACCCTCGTGCTGCTCAATGGCCGGCGCATGCCGTTTCACCCCTTCACGGCTGGCGCGGTCTCGCCGGTGAATGTCAATGTCCTGCCCTCGGCCGTGCAACAGATCGAAGTGCTGCGCGACGGCGCTTCGTCCATCTACGGCTCGGATGCGGTGGCGGGCGTGGTGAACTACATCGCACGCCGGCGGCCGGCAGGCGGTGACCTATCCTTCCGCTATGGCACGACCGAGCATGGCGGCGGCACCGACTACCAGGCCAAGGTCGGTTACGCGGCGCCGTTTGCCCAGGGCCGGGGCAACTACATGATCGGTGCGAGCGCCTACACGCGTGATCCGATTTACCTGCGGCAGCGCGAAATCTCCAAATCGGCCGACAAGACGCGTTACGCCCGCGATCCCTTCAATGCCGCGGGCGGCTCGCAGGATGATCGCACGCCCATCGGCATCTGGCCGCGGTTTGTAACCGCGACTTCGACGGCCAACCGGTGGCTCTACCCGATCAACGGCGTGCCCACGCTCACGACGACGACGATCCCGCGCTCCCAGTATGCGGACTACAATACCTACATCATCGGTCAGCCGCAGAGTAACCGCTACTCCCTGAACAGCCGCGTCGAATACGACCTGCGACGCTCGCTCCGCGCGTTTGCGGAGTTCACCGGCTATTTCTCGACGTCGATGACGCAGCGCCAGCCGATCACCCTCGCCGACAGCGACCGCGCCGTGACGCTCTCAGCCAACAATCCCTACAATCCATTTGGGTCGCGTTTCTACAGTCCGACCGGCGCGGCCAATACCGACGGCACGCTCCGCCTCACGGGCAATCCCCAGACGATTACCATCGGCGACATGATCATGGCCGACGGCGGGCCCGAGCGCATCGAGACTTCCAACCGCATGCACCGTTTCCTTGTCGGCCTGCAGGGGAAGATCGGCGCCTCGACGTGGGAGTGGGAGGTCGGCGCGATGACCGGCGGCGTGCGCGCCACGGACAGCGCGGTGAACTCGATCCGCGATTCGCTGCTCATCGCCGCTGCCCAGCGCACGGATGCGACCGCGTGGAACCCGTTTCCCTATACCTTCAAGGTCGCCGGCAACGCCGTCGTGGCGGACCAACCTTACCAAAATCCGGAGAGCGTGCGCGGCGGCTATACGCAGGCGGCGACGCGCTACGGCAACACCCGCATCGACAGCTTCGATGCCCGGGCGAGCGGCGATGTGATCAACCTGTGGTCGGGACCGATCGGCGCCTCGTTTGGCACCGAGTGGCGCCGCGATTTCAAACTGGACCGCAAGCTGCCCTTCATCGGCAAGAACCCGGCCGACTCCGGCCTCGATCCGAATGACAACGACATCATCGTGATGTCGCCGCGCGACACCTTCCGCGCCTCGCGGACGATCGCCAGCGCCTACGCCGAGACGGCGATCCCGCTCGTGGCGCGCAAGAACAACGTCCCGCTCGTGCGCTCGCTCGATTTCAGCGCCTCGGCGCGGTTTGAGCACTACAGCGATTTCGGCAACACGACCAAACCGAAGCTCGGCCTCACGTGGCGTCCGTCAGCGAGCGTGCTCTTCCGCGCCTCGCGCAACGAAGGCTTCCTCGCCCCCGATCTGACGCGCGTTTACTCGCCGACCCTGTTCTCCCGCACCAGCCCGCCCGGCGAGCTCGACACCGTGCGCAGTAATTTTTTCACCGGCGCCGGACGCCCCGCCGACACGCGCGTGCTGACGATCAACTATAACGTCGCCAATCGCGCCCTCCAGCCCGAGGTCTCGAAGGGCACCAGCGCCGGCCTCGGCTTCGAGGTGCCAGGCGTGAAGGGCCTCTCGTTCACCGTCGATTATTGGGAGATCGAGCAGAAGAGCCTGATCATCTCCAACGGTCGTGACACGTCCGTCGACGATTCCCGCCTGCGCGCCTACACGCAGGCCCAGCTCGCCGCGGGCGTGCCCATCGCCCAGATCGACGTCGGCTACCGGCTGACGCCCGGCGACGAGTCGGGCAACTACAAGGGCGATCCGAATACCCTGCGGTCGCGTGTGACCGCGCAGGACCTCGCGCTGTTTGCCGCGGCGAACAATAATCTCGCCGCGTCGCGCCAGATGGCGCCGCTCGGGGCGCTGATCGGCGGCGTTAACACCTTTCGCAACAGCACGGGCCGCAATTTCACCAACGGCTTCGACTATACGCTGCGCTATCAAATGCCGCAGACGCGCCTCGGCCGGATCGGTCTCTCGATCGAGTGGGCGCAGTTCCTCAACAAGTTCTCCAAGCTCACGCCGACCGACGAGAAGAACGACGCCGTGCACAACATGGACATCCCCCGCACGAAGATCAGCACCAACCTCTCTTGGCGCAAAGGCGGCTGGAGCGCGTCGGCCAACTTCACCTACCACACGCCGATCTGGACCGGTTCCAATGCGGCGCAGTCGAGCTTCGACCGGTTGAAAGACTCGGTCGATTATCTCCGGGCGATCTACAACAACGGCGCGCTGGCCTATCACGAGATCGGCGAGAAGCAGACGCAGCTGAACCTCGGACTCGGCTACCGCTGGGGCACCCAAGCAAACTGGTGGCTGCGGCGCACCTCGGTGCGCGTGGGTGTGAACAACGTCCAGGACCGCGAGCCGACGCATAGCCAGGCGCAGACCGGTTACACGGGGAGCATGGGCTCGAGCCTGTGGGTGGGCCGGGCGTATTCGTTTACCTACGGCCGGGATTTCTGAGCGCGGCCGGGCGCTGTGGAAGTGAGGAGAGTAGGGGCGGGGAGCGCCTGCTGGTCGGGCGGTTGAATACTCCCAAGGTAGTAAGCCCATGGTCGGGCTTCCTGCTACTCTGGGGCCATGTATCGTTTCTTCTGCCGTCTTGTTTCGCTCGCCGCTGTTTTTGCCCTCGTCTGCGCCACGGTCCGCGAGGTGCGGGCCCAGACCGTGGCCACACTTTCCGGCCGCGTGACCGACGCCGCCACCCAGGCCGTCCTCCGCGGAGCAGAGGTCACGCTCACATCCAGCGCCTCCGTCACGCCGCTCCGGACCACCACCGATGCGAGCGGCGAGTTCACCATCTCGGCTGCTCCCGGCGACTACACGCTCTCCCTTGATTACCTCGGCCTCCCGCCGAAATCCCAAACCGTCACCCTCGCCGCGCCGCCCGCCGCCGCCACGCGTCTCGCCCTCTCGCTCGGCGATTCCACGCTCTCGCTCGCCGCCTTCACCGTGGAGGCTTCGCGCACCGGCCAGGCCCGCGCCCTCAATCAGCAGCGCGCCGCGCAGAACGTCACCAATATCATCTCCTCCGATTTCACCGGCCAGTTCCCCGATAAAAATATCGCCGACGCGGTGAAACGCCTCCCTGGCGTCACTGTCGAGACCGACCGCGACACCGGCGGCAGCGAAGGTCGCTACGTCACCATCCGCGGCATGTCCGCCGACTTCAACGCTGTCACCATCGACGGCATGCGCGTCAACGCCACCGACTCCGGCGGCATCACCCGCCGCGTGCCGCTCGACGTCGTTTCCTCCGAAGTCGCCGACCAGATCGAGGTCAGCAAGACGCTGTTGCCCAGCCAGGACGCCGACTCCATCGGCGGCGCCGTGAATGTCCGCACGCGCAGTGCGTTCAGTAGCAACCAGCGCACCGCCAGCCTCAAAGCCGGCCTCAGCTACACCGACATGATCAATAGCTACACCGACGGTTATCCCTACAAGAACCCCGGCTACGAGGCCTCCGCGACCTTCTCCACGATCTTCGGCCCGCAAAAACAATTCGGCTTCTCCATCGCCGCCAACCAGCGCGCCGAGGCCATCCTCAAGCAGCGCAACAGCACCACCGGCTGGCTCGACACCCTCGGCTACCGTGTCGGCACCTCGACCACGATCGTCCCGCAGCGCGCCTTTGTGATGGATTCCTACGTGCTCCAGCACTTCTTCGACGACATCAAGGGCTCCGGCCTCAACGGCTCGCTCGAATGGCGCCCCAACGCGGAAAATCACCTCCGTCTCGCCGCCGCGACTAACGTCCGCGACACCAACCGCGGCCGCCAGCGCGCCCAGATCTTCCAGTCCCTTGTCCGCGCCGCCGACCGCACCATCCCCGTCAACGTCGCCCCCACCGCCACCGACGACACTTACACGAGCGTCTCCACGCCCAACAACACCGTGCGCCACGAGGTCCGCGACTTCGACGAAGTGCAGGCCACCAGCACGATTGCCCTCACTGGCGAATCCCGCCTCGGCGACACCCAGCTCGACTACCTCGTCGGCTACAACTTCGCCCACTGGGACGGCCACCGCGACACCGCGCTCCAAGCCATTTTCCAAAACGCCGCATTCAACACCGGCTACACCACCACACCCGGCAATGCGCCCTTCACCCAGTTCACCGCCACCCAAAACGTGACCGGCCTCGCATGGAACGACCCCGCCATCGCCAACGTCTTCACGATGCGCTCCCTCTTCCGCGGCTCCTCCGAATTCTGGGATGGCGAACTCAACGCCGCGCTCAACGCCAGCCGCTCCGTCACGCTCGCCGACCTCCCCGTGAAGTTTAAGACCGGCCTGAAACTCCGCGACCGCACCCGCGACCGCAACGAGACCCGCCGCGACTACAATGCCAACGCCGCGTGGTCCATCACCGGCTACACCGGCCAAGCCGACATTCCCTCGCTCATCGCCAACTACCGCGCGACCAGCACGAGCGACGGCCGCTACGACTTCGGCTACTTCCTCGACCCCGCCGCCGTCCGCAAAGCCTCCGACACCCTCATCTCGCGCGGCCTCCTCGTGCCGCTCACGACCAACGAATTCAACAGCCTCTACAACGACTACTCCGCCTCGGAAAAAATCACCGCCGCCTACGTCATGGGCGAGTTCAAGCTCGGCCGCCTCACCGCCATCGCCGGTGTGCGCGCCGAAAAAACCGACTCCCGTTTCGAAGGCTACGATATCAAGGGCACCGTCGCCACCCGCATCACGCCCGAGCGCGACTACACCAACTGGATGCCCGGCCTGCACCTGCGCTACGATATTTCGAAGAACGTCGTCGCCCGCGCCTCCTACAACGAAACCATCGCCCGCCCGACCTTCAATCAGCTCAACCCCAACGCCGTCCTCTCCACCGCCGGCGACTCCGCCAGCCTCGGCAACATCGACCTGAAGCCCGTGCTCTCGAAGAACGTCGATTTCAGCATCGAGCGCTACCTCGGCTCCGTCGGCTCCCTCTCCGCCGGCGTCTTCCACAAGGAGCTGAAGAACCCCGTCTATCGCCAAACCCAGGTGGAGACCTTCCGTGGCGACCCCAACATCCGCGTCACCACCTTCCGCAACGCGCCCGGCGGCACCCTCACCGGCGAGGAGTTTGGCTTCGACTCCCAGTTCAAGTTCCTGCCCACGCCCTTCGACGGCTTCGGCGCCTCGATCAACTACACGCACATCGACTCCGAGCTAAACACCGGCCTCGCCGCCCTCGCCGGCACCAAGGTCCCGCTCTTCGACCAGGTCAAGAACACCATCAATGCCAGCCTCAAATACGAGAAAGGCCCCCTGCGCGCGCGCCTCTCCGTCCTCAACCGCAGCGGGACGTTCTTCGAACTCGCCACCGATGCCGCCCTCGGCGTCGGCCGCTTCCAACTCCCGAGCACCACGCTCGACTTCACCGCGAGCTACAAATTCTGGCGCAACTGGACCGTTTACACCGCGGTCTCCAACCTCACCAACGAGCCCACCCGCGCCTACAACGGCAACAAGTCCCTTCGCCAGGACTACAACGAATACAACGGCGTGAGCGGCGTGTTCGGCTTCCGCTGGAATCTGTGAGGTCGGGCCGCCGCCTTCCGGCGTGCCGTGTCGGATCCAGTCACCGACCGTCCCATTTGGCCGCCGAAAATCATCTGCCAATAGGAGCACGCCGCCACGAAGTGACGGCACCTCCGATGCCTGAAAAATCTGCCAAGATTTCAGCGCCAGATTGAACCCAGATTCGTAAAAATCCCTTGTTTCACAAACGCCCCCCACGCGGCAGGATCAAGCTACGTTGTGGGGCTCAGGTGTGCACCGGTGTTTCTGAGACGGTGCCTTTTGGGACACGCATACACAGACCAATCCAATGCACATAAGCCGCGGTCCACGGCGCGTCGTCAGTCGAGACGGGCTTGTTCAGCCAGGGTCCCGCCGCGAGCTACGGCGCAGCAGAACCCTCCGATTTGGGCTTTTTTCTTTTCAGGGCGGCCACGGCGCGGATAGCAAAAAAAATCACGAGCGAATTCGCGAGGGCCGGCGAAATGATCGGCAAAGGTCCGACGTAAGCCCACCGCCAAGAATAGGAAATGAGAACGGCTAGCCCCGTGTCTGGACCTTCGGCGAGGAACTGATCGGAAGCCAGCCACGTGAGCGCAATGCACACACCAAACAGAGCGAACCCACCGCATAGGCTGAATAGAACTTGCCTCCGGATGCTCATTAGCTGTGCGCGATCTTTCTTTGCCCAACGTTGCGGTCACCCGCGGCTGGGCGACGGCTGAGAGGATTGGTTGAACCAAGCCGCTTCGCGGCGCAGAGGTGCGTGAGCGAAAGGGCGAGCGGACATGACGAGGAAGTTGGGTGAAGCGGTCGGGGTCGGCAAGGCTGGCGGAGCTATGTCTAAATCCACTACCAAGAAGTCCGCGGCCGCGACAACGGCTGCGTTTTCCGATCCCGACTCGCTAGTCCGTTTTGCGGACTCGCTAAAATTGCGCAGCCTCGCGGCTTCGACGCAAGAGGAGTATCTGCGCTTCGTGCGCAAGCTCGCCGTGCGGGTAAAGCGCGACCCGGCCGAGCTCGACGAAGCACAGGTGCGCGAGCACCTGCTGCATCTGAAAGCCTGCAAATACTCCCCGTCGACCATCCGCACGGCGGCCGCCGCGATGATGGCCTTTTATGGGCTGCATCTGGGGCACGGCTGGAAGTTGTTCGATTTGGTGCGCGCACCCTCGGTGGTGAAGCTGCCCACGGTGCTGACACGCGAGGAGGTCGCGCGACTGTTTGCCGCCGTGCGCGAACCGCGGTTTCGCATGGTCTTGCGCCTGATCTACGCGTGCGGACTGCGCATCGGCGAGGCCGTCACGCTCGAAGTCAGCGATATCAAGCGCGACGGACCGCGCCTGCACTTGCGTCGCACCAAGGGTCAAAAGGAGCGCCTGGTGCCGTTGCCAGTCTGGGCGTATCGCGAGTTGCAGGATTATTGGCGCACCCACCAGCATCCGCGGCTGGTCTTTCCGAGCGTCGGCCGCGGGTGGCGGGAACGCTCGACCCCTCTGTCGAAGCTGACGCGCGCCGACGTGCCGATGGGCGTGGGTTCGATCCAGCACTGCGTGCGCTTTGCCCGCGCCGACGCCCGGCTGCCCGTCACCACGCACGTCCACACGCTTCGTCACTCGTATGCGACGCACCTGCTGGAAGAAGGCGTGAGCATCCGGCTCATCTCGGCCTACCTGGGCCACACCTCGCTCGAGACGACGCTCATCTATACTCACCTGACCGCGGTCAACGAGGCGAGCGCCCGGGCCGCGCTCGATCGCCTGCGACCGCCCGCCGCGTAGTCCCTCGCACCTTGCTGCCGCGATGTCCGCCTTGGCCGACTGGCTGGCGCGGCAGGCCCCGGCGTGGCTGGATTCGCATCCGCACACGCCGGCGCAACGCCGCGCCTTGCTCGCGATCACCCGCTGCCGCACGCCCGCCTTGGGCGGGCACCTCTATGGCTGTGCCGATTGCGCGGGGATGGACTTCGCGTATCACAGTTGCCATCACCGGGCCTGCCCGCGCTGCGGCGGGGCGGGGACCGCCGCGTGGACCGCCAACCAGGAGGCGCGGCTTTTGCCGGTGTCCTATTTTCTGGTCACCTTCACGCTGCCGGCCGAGTTGCGCCCAGCGGTTCAAGGCGATCCCGCGCTCCTCCACGACCTGCTCTTCCGCGAGAGTGCCGCGGCGTTGCAACAAGTGGCCGCCGTGCCCCGGCTGCTTGGTGCCGAACTGGGCTTCGTTGGCGTGCTGCACACTTGGGGCCGACAACTCCAACACCATCCGCATGTCCATTTTGTCGTGCCCGCGGGCGGATTAAAGGGCGACCAATGGGTCCACTCACTCCAACCGGACTGGCTGTTGCCCGTCGTCAAACTGGCGGCGGTGTTCCGGCGGCGCTTCGAGGGGGCCTTGCGCGCGAGCGCTCCGGCGCTGCACGCGGCGGTGCCGGCCGGGACCTGGCGGGGCCGGTGGGTCGTGCATTCCCAGCCGGCCGGTTCCGGAGCGAACGTCGTCCGTTATCTCGCCCGTTATGTCGGGCGCACGGCGATCAGCGACGAGCGCATTGTCGCGGCCGATGATCGCACGGTGATATTCCGCTACACCAATTCCGCCACGCAGGAAAAGCAAACCTGCACGCTCACCGCCGACGAGTTCCTGCGCCGGTATCTGCAGCACGTCCTGCCGCCGGGCCAACACCGCGTGCGCTACTTCGGCTGGATGCATCCGGCGGCCAAACGCCGACGCCTCCGCGTCGAGACTCTCCTGGAGAAGGTCATCGTGGTGCGACCGCTACTCCCTCCGCCGCCCAAGTGGCACCTGCAGTGTCGGCAGTGCGGCGCGTTCGCTCTGATCGAGATTGCCACCATCAAGCCCGCCAGTGCCGTGCGCTTCTGTCAGCGCACCACCGGTCCGCCGGTCACCGCTGCCGGATGAACTCACCTCGGATCAAATCCACCGTCACACTGCCGACTCCACCGCTCGGAAACGCGGAGCTTTGCCGCGGCCATCACCCGTGCCTCGGGTTGTGCCGTTTCCGACCTCCTCACGCCGCGTCCGCCCTCGCCCGCGCTCCGGGTTTCTCCCGCGCCGCGTTGCTGAGGCCAACCTCGGCGACCTTCGGGACCTTCATCCGCGAAATACTATCCGCATAAGGGAGCGTTTCACCCCGGCTCGTCTTTCGAACAGGGCTTGTTCAACAAGCGTCCTGTGTCGCGCTACGGCGACACAGAACTCTCTGGGTTGGGCTCTTTTTTCGACCACACTACGCTGCGCAGGATTTTTCGAACTGTCGGGGCATCATCGTTTGTCGCGAAGAACACCGTGAGGCCAAGACCGCCCGCTTCGCCGGGATAGGATAAACTCAGCTTCGCGACATTCTGAAACGGAGGCTTACCATAGATCTTCGGATCGGCCTTACCGATGAAGAACAACGCGATTCGGCCATCTATGCGCCAGATCTCTTCGCCTTCCTTCAAGGTGCTCGGCTCGCGCTCCTTATTCTTTAACTGCTCGATGAACGCATTCGAATTTTCGACGGAATAACCAAGCCCAAAGATTTCATCGAAACGCAGAAGCGCTGTTGCTCCCCGGTATTCACCAACATGGGAATCTATCCCGCGCACTTCGACCTTCTTCCATCCGGGAGGAATCGTGAACCTGAAACCTTCATCGATAGTCTGCCAAGGGGCGTCCGCTGCTAAACTTGTAGCAGCGGCTACAAAGAGAACTGTTGCGATACGGAAAGCGTTCATCTTTTTGCCTACGATTTAGGTCAGACACGAAGGGGCGCAGTCCTTTCGTTGTCTGTGCCGGCCGGTTGAACCAAGCCGCTGCGCGGCGGAGGGGTGCGGGAGTGGCGGGGTGGAGTCGCGGCACGGTGGGAGCGTGGGCGGGGGCGAGGTGGCGGGCAAGGCTGGAGGGGTATGCCCATATCCAAAACGACCGGAAGAGAGTCCATGCATGCGTCCACCTTGCGGGGTGGCGTTAAGCGAAGCGTCGCGCCCGACCCGGAGTCGGTGCAGCGGTTCGTCGAGACGTTGCGGTTGCGGTCGCTCGCGGCGACGACGCAGGCCGAGTATCTGCGGTTCGTGCGCAAGCTCGTCGCGCGGCACGGCGGCGATCCGGCCACGCTCGAAGAAGCGCAGGTGCGCGCGCACCTGCTGCACCTGAAGGATGCGCACCATTATTCGCCGTCGTCGATGCGCACGGCCGTGGCGGCGATGCGGG
>CANGHW010000076.1 GCA_947453695.1 Opitutia bacterium | reverse complement strand
GATAATCGGCGACTCGACCCAACTGCACCAGATCCTGCTCAACCTGTGTGTTAATGCACGGGATGCCATGCCGCTCGGAGGGAGACTAACCTTGGGGGTGAAACTCGTGGAAGTGGACGCCGTGTATACAGCTACCCATCCGGAGGCTAGTCAGGGCCGATACGTCAGACTCAGTGTGTCGGACACCGGCCGGGGCATTCCTCAGGACACAATGGATCGTATCTTCGAGCCGTTCTTCACGACGAAAGGCGCGCAGGGCACAGGCCTGGGGTTGTCTACGGTCCTAGGCATGGTCAAAGGCCACGGTGGTTTTATTCAGGTATATTCCGAACTCGGTAAAGGCGCGGTATTCTCCGTGCATTTCCCCCTGAATCTTGAGGATGGCGAAACGACCCGAATGCTCAAAATTCACCCTGAAATTAGGGGTATGGGGGAAAAGCTTTTGCTCGCGGACGACGAAGCCGCAATACGGCGCACAGCGTGCGCTATCCTTACCAAGCGAGGGTTCAAACCCTTGGCAGCCAGTGACGGCGTGGAGGGCCTATTGATGGCCACTGAACACCTGGCTGAATTGAGAGCCGTGATTCTGGATATGGATATGCCCCACATGAATGGCCTCGCCTTAGCCCACGCGCTGCGACGCCTTAAATCAACTCTGCCTATCGCGGCAATGAGCGGTCGATTTTCGGAGGTGGCACAGGCTCAACTAAGGGAGTTAGGAGTGAACGTTCACCTCACCAAGCCCTTCACGGAAAGTCAGCTGGTGGAGGCGCTAGGCAAACTGATTGCTGTGGGCGCAGTTTGACCCAAGACGCGGAGCAAGCCCTGCCTGACGACTACTGGCTTAGGCGAGGTCAATCCGCGCCGCATTTATTCCGGATAACTGACGCCGCTGACTCCGGCGGTAGGCTCAATTCTCAGTGAGCTTTATAAATATCGGTTCCATACCTACTGATGTGAGCGTGAACACACCCGGACCAAAAACTGCAGGCCTGATCGAAGCACTCGGTTCCTTGTACTTTTTTACCAAAATAGGCGCTGCGAGCAATTAGACGCCGTTCGTACCAAAAATTTGCCTCGGATAATTCTGTCGGTCGATTTTCCCAAACACTCTGCAACGCAGACAAAGTAGTGATTCGCTCCATGCTCGTGCTGGTGCGAATGTTCGTGATCGAAGCACGGGGCTTCGATTCTGCACACCCCGAGGAGGTAGCGATTACTACGACCCAGGCCAAAAGAGTTGCGAATCTCACGTGAAGGTTGATCGGACTCGTCTCTTGTCGAATTAAGGATGGGCTATACGTAGAGGAAACTGGCAACTGTCGATTTACCCATGAAATGCCCGACTTGGAAACCATGAGTTGTCCACCCCGTCAGAGGGCAGGCGGCGGGTTCCGATTTTCATTTGGTGGCCATGAGTTGTCCGAAATCACTACTTGGTAACGATGAGATGTCCGGGATTTTGGCGCTACCGCAGTGCTAGCCAACTCGGGCCACTTTCATTCGGCACCGCGCAACTTCGTTATGTCCATGCGTCGGCAACGTTCCAAAATCCTTCCTTTTTGCAACAGCACAGAGGGACGGGGCCTATGTCGTCCGCTCTACCCAGCGCATGCCAGGCGCCTACTTCCGCAGCAGAAACTGCAGCGGCACCTCGACCCGCTCGCGCCAGGATTTTTCCGAGTGCTCGGCACCCTCGAATTTGCGGGTGATCCAGTCGCGGCCGGTGGTGTAGCCTACAGCCTTCATCACGGCGTCCATTCGCACCTGGTAGGGTTCATATTGGGCGTCGAGTGTCGTGGTGCCGTAGTCGAAGTAGAATTTGTGCGCGCCTGGCTTCGGTAGGTGCTGTGCCAAGTAGTCGATCACGCTGCCATCGGCAGCGGGCCAGTGAGTCGACACACAGCCGGCACCACCGAAAACAAGCGGATACTCGGCCAACGCATAGGCGGAGATCAGCCCGCCCATGCTGGATCCCATGATGAACGTATGAGCCGCTCCAGACTCCGTCCGATAGCCGCGGTCGACGAAGGGCTTCACTTCCTCAACCAAAAATTTCAAATAGGCATCCGACCTGAGGTTGGCGGCAGAAACTTTTGCTTTCCCGGCGTAGTGGGTCACGTCGGCGCCGCTCACGGCTTTTTGCGGCAAATATTCCTCAAACCTCCCTTTACCGATATTCCAAACACCGACGATGATCGCACCCCGGATATTTCCCGCTGAAATCAGCCGCTCGACCGCGTGGCCAACCTCCCACGACGAACCGCCAAACGCCGTGCCGGCCTCAAAAATATTCTGCCCGTCGTGCATATAGATCACCGGATAACGGGCCGCCTGATCAGCATCGTAGCCGGGTGGCAGCCACACATCGATTTCGCGCGCCGCGACGAATTTCGAGGCGAAGGCCGGATGCTTTTCAATGCGCCCGGCATCCACATTTGTGACAGTCGGGGCGAGCACCGTGGTGGTGGCACTGATCGCTGTGCCAGCACGGTTGCGCACCAGCACCGCGTAGCGACCCGGTGCGGTGACCGCGAGTGTGGGGGCACTGGCACCCTTGAGTTCCGCGTCATCGCGCAACCATTGATATTCGAGCGGGCCGGTGCCCTCGGCGACGACGGCGAGCGCGAGAAGTTCGCCAGTCACGAGCTGCGCGGTGCGCGGTGGAGGGGACGTGAGCACGGGGACCGTGGCACCCCGAATCCCGAAGGCGATCGTCGTGGGCGCGACGTTCACGCGCTCGACCTGCGCCACGGCGACATGGCCGCGCAGATCATTAACCGTGGCGAAAAAGGTGAGCGTTTCGCCCGCTGCTAGGTCGGCAGGAGGACGCCAGAAAACGCGGTAAGGCGGAGTGTCGTCCGTGCCGAGCAGTTCGAATTGCCCGGGCCGCGAGGCGCGCTGGAGCGCGAAGGTTACCTCGGCGAAACCATCGCTCACTTTGACGTCCGCGCGAATTTCCCGTCGGCTGGGAAATATTTGGCCGTCTGTCTCCCGCGTGGTGAAGAACAGTGACGCCCCAGGCGCCGGATTGACGAACGCGATCTGGGGAGCCGCGGCCGGCACCGGCAGCGGACGCTTGGCGCGCCACACGGCAAACTGCAACGGCGCGAGGGTGATGTGCACCGCGCCCTGCGCATCCACCGTAAGCACTTCGTCACCGGGCGCCTCCGGTGTGCGCGAGTCGAAAATCCGCGCAAGCCCCGCGCCACTGGGCTGACTGGTGGGAACCTTAACGGTCAGGGGCGTGACACGCGCGGTGTTGAGCGCGACCAAGTATTCCACGCGTTCGCCGCGCTCAATTCGTGAGCAAGCGAACACCCCCACCTCCGTGGTGTTTCGCGTCAACATCGCGCCGGTGCGCAACGCGGGATGGGCGGCACGCAGCGCGCCTAGCGCGCCGAAAAACCGGTAGAATGGATGCGCCGGATCGAACTTGTCGTCCGCACCCGTGCGCGTCGTAGCGAGCAGAGTGGCATTCCTGAATTCCGGCGCCTGCGCGGGAAACATGTCCTCCCGCGCCTGCATATCGTCGCCACCCCGACCGATCATCCCCTGTTCGTCGCCGTAATAGATCACCGGCTGGCCACGGACGAGGTAGAGAAGTCCGTAGCCAAGCCGGACCAAGTCGGCGAGCCGCTCCGCCGAAGCGCCGGGGTTGTCATGCTTGAGAAAGTAGGCGAACCGGCCTGCGTCGTGGTTACCAAGAAAGGTCGGCGTCGCGTGGACGTTGCTGTCGTGATCGGTGTAGAAGTCATCGCGGGCGAAAAAATCCGTCAGCGCCGCTGCCGTGCCGCCCTGCGAAACGAATTTCCGGACGGCTGCGAACACTCCGAAATCTAATGTCGTGTCGATCGGGAGCGCCGTGGAGAACTCGCTGAGAAACTCGGGATCGCCCGCCTCGGAATAGACTTCGCCGAATTGGATGAAATCCGGCCGGCCCAACCGTCGCGCCTCCGCGCGGATCGCGGGGCCGAACGCCTGCCAAAACTCGGCGTTCACGTGCTTCATCGTGTCAATGCGGTAGCCGTCTACGCCGGTTTCCCGGAGCCAGCTGGTGAAAATATCGATCATGCCCCGCACGACGCGCGGATGTTCGGTGAAAAGGTCGTCGAGGCCTGCGAAGTCGCCGTGCACCGAATTCTCGCCCTGAAACGTGCTGTTGCCGCGGTTGTGGTAGAGTGTGACATCGTTCAGCCACGCGGGGTTTTTCACCGCCCGCTCCGCCGCGGGCACGATGGGGAGATGGGCAAAACTGCGCACGGCTGATAGCGCGGGAAACGCGTCGGAATTGCCGAGACCGTTGTAGGTCGCAGCCCGGAGATCGAAGGGTGCGCCCACCGCATCGCGATACGGTGCGGCGGCCATCGTGCGATATCCATACCCACTCTCATACTGGATGACATCCGCCGTATGGTTGACGATGATATCCATGTAGACCTTCAGTCCGCGCGCATGCGCCTGCCGGATGAACTCGCGATATTCGGCGTGGGTGCCGAGGTGCGGGTCGATGGCGAGGAAGTCCGTGATCCAATAACCGTGATAGCCGGCCGTGCCCTCCTGCATTGGCTTGTTCTTGAACGGCGGCGTCACCCACACCGCGGTGACACCGAGACTTTTGAGGTAGTCGAGTTTCGCGGTGAGCCCAAGTAAATCGCCGCCATGATAGTGCGAGATGCGCGCGGGGTCGAAGCCACTGCGGTCGGGCCCGCCCTCGATCCCGCCCTTATCGTTCGCGGTGGAGCCATTCGCGAATCGGTCGGTAAGGAGAAAATAGATGGTCTGACCGGCCCCGGGATGGCGCACCGGCGGCACACTCACTTGCGCGCTAGCCGTCGCAGCCCCAACGATGAAAAGCAGCGCAATGCCGACGCCGGCGAGACTTGAGAAAAAACGCATGAGGGACGGAATGCTGCCCAAACTGGGGTCGTCTCCTGCCAAGTCAAAAAATGCCATCCCGAGAAAACCTAGGTTCTCCGGACAAAACTTTTCACCGGAATTGCGAGTCAGGTTTTTTCATGAGCATCGCGGTTTTCTACTGGAATTGAGGGTGGCGGCTCCGCGCCTTCCGTTGAGTTTCAAGACGCTGACGATCTCCAACCCGAGCGGCGTCGCCTTTTCCGCTTCTTCAGAATCGCCCTCGGTTTGTTCCGCCGGTTTTCCCTCCTGAAATTCCCAACTCACGCCATCGCACCAACCCTCATGCAACCCCGCTCCTACCTCCGCTCTCGCCTGCGCCGCCCGGTGAACCTGGCTGTCTGTCTAATCGCCCTCGTGGCGAACCAAACCGTGCGCGCCCAGGCCGCGACCGGTTCTCCGCTCGCACCTGACAAATCCAAAATCGCTGCCACCACCAACGGGGAGGTCGTGGAGTTGAGCGCGTTCAGGGTAACGGCCGGATTCGCGGCGAGTCTGGCGGCCGCTGCCGAAGTGAAGCAGTCGCTGACCGGCGTTGCTGAAGTCGTCACGTCCGAAGACATCGGCAAGCTGCCCGACGTTTCCATCGCCGAGTCCATCTCCCGGCTCCCCGGACTCGCGGCCCAGCGCGTGGCCGGTCGCGCGCAAGTCATCTCTGTCCGCGGCCTCTCGCCGGACTTCGCCAACACGCTGCTCAACGGTCGCGAACAGGTCAGCACGGGCGACAACCGCGGCGTCGAGTTCGACCAGTATCCCTCGGAACTGATCAACAGCGTCACCGTTTTCAAAACTCCCGACGCCAGCCTCATCGGGCAGGGACTCTCAGGCACGCTCGCTCTGCAGACCGTAAACCCTCTCTCCTACGGTCGGCGCACGTTGGCGTTCAACGCCCGCTACGAGACTAATTCCCTGGACAATATTGGCGCGGGCTCGAAGCACACCGGTAGCCGCGTCAGCGGCACTTACATCGACCAATTCGCCAAGAAAACGGTGGGCGTCGCCATCGGCTATTCCCATCTGGCCACGCCGATTCTGGCCCAGGAAACGAGAAATTACAGTCCATGGTTCAACACGGCGGTGGTGGGTGTTCCCGCCGGCACGTGGCATACCAACGGGATCACGCGCTACGCTCGCACTGGGACCAACACGCGTGACGGAGTTGTCGGCCTGCTGGAGTGGCGCCCCAGTCCCGCATTCACATCGGTGATTGACGCCTATTATTCGAAATTCCGTCGCGAGGAGACCGCCTATGGGTTGGAGGTCCCGGTCCGCGTGCCCAACGCCACCCTCAACCCGGGCTTCGCCTACACATCCACGACCATCGTCAACAACAGTCTCGTCGGCGGCACAGTCGCAAACGTCTATCCGGTCATCGGCGCCCTCTACAATGATCGCGTGGACAAACTCACCGCGCTTGGCTGGAAGAATCAATTTCGCTCAGGAAAATGGAAGATCACCGGAGATCTGAGCTACTCGAAAGCCGACCGCAACGAGCGCAATACCTCTAACTTTGCGCAGTATAAAAATGCGGCGGGCCAGCCGGGCCTCGACACCGCCGTCTACAATTTCACCACCGGCTCCTTCCCGACTCTGGCGCTCGGGCTCGACTATTCCGATCCGGCTCGGGTTCAGATCGGGCCCACGTCGTTCGGTGCCGGCTACGGGGCGTTCCCGAAAGTAAAGGACGAGCTCGACGCCTACCGACTCGTTGCCTCGCGGGCCATCGATTCAATTTTCAGCACGGTTGAGTTTGGTCTCAACTACAGCGATCGCACCAAAAACAAGGAGCAGCCCGAAACGTCCTTGGTGGTTCCCGCCTTCAAGGCGTTGCCGACCGGCGCGCTCCTACCCAGTGCCGAACTCGGGTTCGGGGGCGTGCCCGCCGTCCTCGCGTGGGACGTCCCGGCGGCAATCGCCACCGCCTTCAACCCCTATGTCCCCAATTTCGCGGCGAGCTTTCTCGTCCCCAAGACCTGGGGCGTGGAAGAGAAAATCACCACCTCGTTCCTGCAGGGCAATATCGACCGTGATCTCGGCCCCGGCCACCTTCGCGGCAACGTTGGGGTGCAGGTGCAAAATGTGGATCAGTCGGCCACGTCCAACTACTGGGATTCCACCGCGCCCGCCGGACAAAACGTCAAGCCGGTCAAAGCCGGCAAGACCTACACCGACGTTCTCCCCAGCGCTAACTTCGCGTTCGATTTCGGCGGCGACTTTATCGCGCGCACGGCCATCGCCAAACAGGTCGCCCGGCCTCGCCTCGATCATTTGAAGTCCGCGTTCGTCTATAGCGTGAACGCCTCAACCGGGATTCCCAGCGGTAACGGCGGCAACCCCCGCCTCGATCCCTGGAAGGCCACCGCCTACGACCTCTCGTTCGAAAAATATTTCGCCAACAAGAAGGGCTACGTCGCTGTCGCGGGTTTCTACAAGCAGTTGGACACTTACATCTACGTTCTGACGAATCCGGGCTATGACTTCTCAAACTACGTAGCCAGCAGCCCGATTCCCGTGACCACCAAGATTGGCAATTTCAGCCAGCCGTTCAACGGCAAGGGAGGCAAACTCAAGGGGTTGGAGTTCACCGCCTCCGTCCCGTTCAGCTTGGTGTCGCCTGCGCTCGACGGCTTCGGCGTCGTGGCCAGTCTCTCACTGAACAGCAGCGCCATCACTGTGGACGACTCGAGCGGTGCAACGGCCAACCCGGCGATCGGTCTGCCCGGTCTCTCGAAGACAGTCACCAACGTCACGGTCTACTACGAGAAACACGGTTTCTCCGCCCGCTTCAGCCAACGCCGACGTTCCGACTTTATCGGTGAGATCAGCGGTTTCGGCGCCGACCGCGCGTTGAGCTACGTGGCCGGAGAGGCGCTGCTCGACGCGCAGCTTGGTTACGAGTTCACCGAGGGCCGGCTCAAAGGTTTCGGGGTTACGCTCCAAGGGATCAATCTCACCAACGCAGCCTACAAGAGTTACTCCGTGGTGAAGGAGCGCGTCACCGACTACGTGAAATACGGCAAGACCTTCCTCGTTGGCGCGAACTACAAGTTCTAGGTCAAGCGACCGATTCGACCGTAGGGCGGGTCTCAGACCCGCCCTTTTTTTTCATGGCTTCGCCGTCTACCACCTGGCTCACCACGCGCACCGCCGGCGTGCTCGCGCACATCTCTTCGCTTCCCGGTGACTACGGTATCGGCAATCTCGGACCGGGGGCCCGCGCGTTTGTCGACTTTCTCGCGGAGGCCCGCGCCCGGCATTGGCAAATCTGCCCGATCGGCCCTACGGGCTACGGCGATTCGCCCTACCAACTTTTCTCCGGTCGTGCCGGCAATCCGTATTTCATCGACCTCGGCGAGCTCCAGGACGCCGGGCTGCTCACCGCCGCCGACCTCGCGCCTCTGCGCGACCTCCCCGCGGCCCGCGTCGACTATGGTCGGCTCTACGAAACCTTCTGGCCGGTCCTCGCCCGCGCCTACGACCGCTTCGCCGCCTCCGGCGCCGAACGCCTCGGGGACTTCGGCTCGCTCCGCGATTTCCGCCGCGCCCAAGCCGGCTGGCTCGAACCCTTCGGCGACTTCATGGCCCTCAAGGCCCACTTCGGCGGCCGCGCCTGGACGACCTGGCCCGCCGAGTTTCGTCAATGGACCCGCGCGCTACGTGCGCTCGCGCCCGCGAGCGTGCGCCTCGAAGCTGACCGGCAGGCGTTTTATCAATACGTCTTCTTCGGCCAATGGGAACGGCTTCGCGCCTACGCCACCGAGCGCCACGTCGGCATCGTGGGCGATGTCCCCATTTTCGTCGCGCTCGACAGCGCCGACACCTGGCAAAACCGCGCCGTCTTCCGCCTCGACGCCTTGGGCGAACCGCACGCCGTCGCCGGCGTGCCGCCCGATTATTTTTCCGCGAGCGGCCAGCTCTGGGGCAACCCGCTCTACGATTGGGATTATCTCACCCGCACCGGCTACGCGTGGTGGATTGATCGTCTCCGCGCCGCGTTCGAACTCTACGACATCATCCGCCTGGATCACTTCCGCGGCTTTGCCACGTATTGGGAAATCCCCGCCGGCGCACCCGACGCCCGCCAGGGCCGCTGGCGAAAATGCCCCGGCCACGCTTTCTTCACGGCCGTCCGCGCCGCGCTCCCGTCGGCCCGCATCATCGCCGAAGACCTCGGCTACATCGGCCCCGACGTCGTCGAACTCCGACGCGCCGCCGGACTCCCCGGCATGAAAGTTCTCCAGTTTGCCTACGGGCACGACGCCAACAACGTCAACCTGCCGCACTTCTACCCGCGCGACAGCGTCGCCTACACCGGCACCCACGACAACCTCACTACCCGTGGCTGGCTCGAAGCGCTCACGCCCGACGTCGCGGCGCTCGTCGACGACTACTATCTCCTCGGCGGCGTGCGCTCCGCCTGGCCGATCATCCGCGCCGCGCTCGCGACGCCGTCGCGCCTCGCCGTCATCCCGATGCAGGACTTGCTCGACCTGCCCGCGTCCGCGACTCTGAACCGACCCGGCACGAACGAGGGCAACTGGCAGTGGCGTTTCACCACGGCCGACCTCGCGAGTCTCACCGGCGAAAAAACCGCCCGCCTCCAGCACTGGATCCATCTCTACGACCGCACCGGTGCCCGCCCCCTGCGCGACTATAGCGAACCCCCGCAGCCCTGATCGCACCCATGAAAACCCAGCCGCCGCTTACCCTCCCCGCCATTTGGAACATGAGCTTCGGTTTCCTCGGCATCCAGTTCGGCTGGGGCCTGCAGATGGCCAACATGAGCCCCATCTACAGCTATCTCGGCGCCGCCGATGATCAGATCTCGAAGCTCTGGCTCGCGGCACCGCTCACCGGCTTCATCGTGCAGCCGATCATCGGCGCGATGAGCGACCGCACCTGGGGTCGCCTCGGCCGCCGCCGCCCGTATTTTCTCGTCGGCGCCATCCTCAGTTCCCTCGCCCTCGTGCTCATGCCCAACTCCGGCCTCCTCGCCGAGTGGATCATGCCGAATCTCCCGAAATTCTACATGGCCGCGCTCCTCCTCTGGGTGCTCGACGCGTCCATCAACGTTTCCATGGAGCCCTTCCGTGCCTTCGTCGCCGACAAGCTCCCGCCGGAACAGCGCGGCATGGGCTTTGCGATGCAGAGCTTCTTCATCGGCGTCGGCGCCGTTGTCGCCGGCCTGTTGCCCTACATTTTGCGCAATTGGTTCGGTGTGAGCAGCGCCGCCGACGGCGCGAACGCCCTACCGACCAACGTCAAAATTTCCTTCTACGTCGGCGCCGTCGCCTTCTTCACCGCGGTGCTCTGGACGGTAATCTCCACCAAGGAAGATCCGCCCGAAAACCTCGAGGAATTCCGCCGGCAAAAAGCCGCGAGCGGTGGCCTCGCCCATCTGCTCAAGGAAATTCCCGATGCGCTGCGGCACATCCCGCTCGCCATGGGCCGCCTCGCCGTCGCGCAGTTTTTCACGTGGCTCGGCCTCTTCTGCATGTGGCTGCATTTCTCGAACGCCGTCCCCGTAATCTTCGGCAGCAACGATCCGTCCTCCGATCTGTTCAAACGTGGCGCCGAGTGGGCGGGCGTCTGCTATGCGACCAAAGACGCCGTCACCTTTCTCGCCGCCTTCGCGCTCATGGCCGCCGCGCGGAAAATGGACCGTCGCCTCATTCACGCCATCTGCCTCGTGCTCGGCGGACTCGGCCTGATCGCCGTCGGCTTCATCCACGGCGAGGAGCAAAAATATCTACTCCTCGGCGCCCTCGCCCTCGGCGGCATCGCCTGGGCTTCGATCCTCTCGATGCCCTACGCGATCCTCGCCGGCGTGCTGCCGGCCCACCGCATGGGCGTCTATATGGGAATCTTCAATTTCTTCATCGTGCTCCCCGAAATCCTCGCTGCGCTCTTCTTCGGCGAAATCGTGAAACGCTACCTCGGCGGCAACCTCATCCACGCCGTGATGGCGGGCGGCGTGTGCCTGTTCATCGCCGCCGCCGCGTTATTCTGGGTGCCGAAGAGTGACGAGGTCGCCTGATCACTTTCCATGAAACTCCACACCCTTTTCCTGCGCGCCGCACTGCTGGCCTTGGGCCTCGGATCCGACACTTGCGGCGCGACGGAATTTCTTTCCACCAAGCCCACCGCTCGGATCGACTACTGGCAGCAACGCCAGGCCGACATCACCGCCGAACTAAAGGAGCGGAAGGATCTGGATGCGGTGCGGCTCGTTTTTCTCGGCGACTCGATCACCGACTTCTGGCACCTCGGGCCCAACCCGTGGTTCCCCAGCAAGCGTTGCGGACGTTCGGTCTGGGATGAGTCTTTCGCGGGCCGGCCGCGGGAAAACCTCGCCATCAATCTCGGCCTTTCGGGGGACCGAATGGAACACGTTCTCTTCCGCCTACTGCCCCAGTCGGCTGGCGGTCTCGGCCATCTCGATGCATCTGGGCTGCACCCGGAATTTATCGTTCTCATGATTGGCATCAACAACACCTGGGCCGCCGAAACCCCGATGGCCGAGAGCGTGTTCGCCGGGATCAAGGCCGTGCTGACGGCGGTGCACGAGCGGCAGCCGAAATCCACCGTGATCCTGCAATCCCTGTTGCCGACCAACGACGAGACCAAGAACCGCGACGTGGTCCGGCCGGTGAACGAGCAACTGGCCGGACTGGTGGCGAGTCAGCCCTTCGCGGCTTACACCCGCTACCTCGACCTGTATGCCTCTTTCGTGGACGCTTCCGGCCACCAGCTCGGCGAGTATTTCAACGATGGGCTGCATCCGAGTGAGTCCGGTTACCGCGTCTGGAGGGACCAGTTAGTGCCATTTCTCAGCAAGCTGCGGGCAGCCGCCGGAGCAAAGCCCGGGAAACGGTAGCGCCGCTCTCCCGTCCCCTCCGCCAATGCGTCCCCACTTCGCGTGGTTGTCGCCGTTACTCCGGCGCCTCCAGCGGCGCCTCATTTCTTGATCGGCACGCCGTGAGTGAAATCCACCCGGTCGAAATAAACGGTCTTCGGCTGGTCCTCCTTTTGCGTCCGGTGTGCCTCTGACTGATTGCGGTATTCCTGTGGGGACGTTCCTTTGTGCTGCTTGAACACTCGCGCGAAATACGCCGGATCCGCGAAGCCGCTGGCATAGGCGATTTCGGAAATTGTGAGGTTCGATGTCTCCAACGCGAGGATCGCGCCCTCGATCCGGATGCGCTGGATGTAGTGGGTGAGCCGTTCCTTGGTCTCCGTATTGAAGAGGTGCGACAGGTAGTCGGCGGAACAGCCGAGCAACTCGGCGAGGTGGTGCACGCTCAGCTCCGGGTTGGCGAATTGCTCGCGGACGAGGCATTTCGCCTGAAACACCTTGCCGATGTCACTGTTAAGCTGGCCGCTGCCGGTCTCGACGATGTTGCGAAACATGCCGAGCAGGGAAAGCAGCAGCCCTTTTATCACGGTGTCGCGTGCCGGGCCCTGGCTGCCGTGAGTCTGGGCGATGCTGTTCGCCAGCGTAAGGAATGTATCGAGGCTGGGCGCATCGAAGAACTCAATCACCTCGATGTCCGGTTTTCCGGGTCGCGTCTCATGTGCGAAATGCAGGCTAAGCGTGTTGTTGTAAAATCCAGCTACGAGATTGCGAAAGGGATGAATGGCGCCGGGATGCACCACTTCGCCATGGGCCACACCGGCTGGAATCACGCACATCTCCCCTTCAACCAGGTGAAATTTCTCACGTGGGAAGGTGAAGTCGGTCGAACCGTGCAACTGCAGGAAAACCTCGGGGCGGTAATGATAGTGCATACCCCGGCGGTTTTCGACCGACTTCGACTCCTGCGGCACGCGCAGCGTCAGGCGATTCTGCTCCACCATTTGCAGCGCATGGTCGAACGCCAGCCGCATCTCAGAGCGGTTGTGCGCGCTCATCGATCGGGCGGTGAAAAGAGCGTGGGGCGTGTCAGGCTCTGGCATATGTGGCAGTAAGTCGGCGGCTGAAATGTCTGCAAAACGTCTACTGAAGACACCTGATGCATAAAATGGCAACGCGGTGGATTTTCTGCAATCGAAGATCACAAAGACACCAGCGTCGCCTGCGCCTTTGATCAGGGACACGGCTCAACGACCCGAAGAACAACGTGCCGCTGTTCTGAGCCGATTTGGCGTGTTTCTATGCCCACCGTTTTAGCAACGCGTCTGCGGAAGACGGATATACTGAGTAGGGGGTTCATCCCGAAAAGGCCCCCGTTTTTGGCACAGCAGATTTCAGTTCCTTGGGATCAATCAAAAGCCCGAATTGGGGAGCGCACGTTGGCCCCCGGATTGGACGCACAAGCTGTCCAAGCCGGCCAACTTGTAGATAAATCGAAAAGAGCCGTTTCGGGGGGCCTCGGGCCGGCTCTAAATCGTTTTGGGATTTTCAGTGCAATCGGTTGCCGGGGATGTCCTTGCTCCAAGGACTTGCGAATTGTGAATCATGAAATGTCCTAACCCCGAAATGAATCATGAGCTGTCCGGATGAGACATCTCATGGTAAAATCGACAAACAGTTCCGCATCGGCGGTGGTAAATGCTGGTGGGCCCACTGGGATTTGAACCCAGAACCAAAGGATTATGAGTCCTCTGCTCTAACCGTTGAGCTATAGGCCCGACACGCGGCGGAGTTTTGCGAGGCGCGGGGACCGGTCGAGCCAATTGCAGCCGGTGGGGCCAAGGCCATTCGCCTCGGGGTGACAGCGCCCCGGCGCTGCGGACCATGGGAGCGTCGATATTCTGCGGGGATGAGGGCCGTATAGCTGAGGCGCTCGTAGAGCTGCCATCCCTCAGGAGTAGACGAAGGGCCCGCGGTGATCGTCCCTCAATCTCACCTGAGCTACGAGTTTACTGCGTGAGTCGCCTCCACGCAGTTTGAGCCGGAAAGTTTCCCGGCTCAAACGGTGCGGCTTAGATCAGAGCTTAATCTGGAACATCACGCCGAACCAATCGACCCGGTAGCTTTGCGGGCCGCCGTCGAGCATAAGGGCAGTGGGGGTCGCATTGGCGTTGTTGGCCACGACGGGCGTGGTATCGACGTTGAGATAGTGCCAATCACGGATGGTTTCGGCTTGGTGACGGTAGATCAGTCGCGCGGAGAAACGGGTCGTGAGCGGAATGCGCAGGCTGGCGTCGAGATAGTTTACGTCGGTCGCCATGTCCGGAAAGCGTGAGCCGGCGAGTGCGGCAGCGGCGGCGTTCAGGGCTCCGCCAACATTGTAAGTGTATTCCAAGCGGGAGCGACCAGTGGAGTAGGAGTAGTCGACGTTAAGGCTGACCTTGCCGAACTCCTGCTTGAGGCCGGCGCCGAGCACGTGATTGCGGTCGGTGCTGTCGGAGCCCCATTCGTTGTTGAGCGGGTAGACCAGGCCTCCGGGGGCGGAGCCAAAATCGATGGCGTTGGTGGGCGTCACGACGCCGAATGGCGTAGTCTGGCCGATCGTGACATTGGCATTGGCGTTGGAGATCGCGGCCTGCCGGTATTTGCCGAGCTGGTAGGAGTAAAACGCATAGAGCGTCTGGCGCGGGGACGGCTGGTAGTTGAGATCCAGATTGGCGGCGCGGGAGTTTTGCTTGGTCCGGCCGTAATCCGACGAAGGAAACTTCGCTTCGCGCGCCTGGAGGGAAACGCCGGCGTCGAGGTCGGGGCGCAGCATAGTGTCGAAGCGGGCGTTGACCACGTGCTGGTCGCGATCGGCGATATCGTAGGTGCGCAGGCCGCTGTTGTTGCGCACGGCCCAAGAGGTCACGTTGGTGCCGGCGGTGGTTGGAATGGGCACGAGGGCGGAGCTGAAGTCTCCATCGTAAGAGGTCGTGCGATAGTCACTGCCGCGGCGTTGGGCGTATTCGTAGGAGAGGCGCACGGTGGAATCGCGCACGCCGCGATTGACGTAGCCGAGCTTCGCCTTGTCTTCCCATGTGCGTTCGCGGAGGCGGTTGGTGCGCGTGGTCGTTTCGCGTTCGAGCGAAGCGTTGAAAGTGGAGACCTTGCTCAGGCGGTAATCGGCGGACGGGCCGAAGCGGACCTGCTTGGTGCCGTAGATCGGGCTCTTGATCGGGATGTTGCCGGCGGCATTGGTGTTTTGGCCGAAGAGGATCGATTGGCCGGTGCCGTCGTTAAGCAGGCGGCCCCACACGCCGGTGACGCCGTCGAGCGTGAGGCCGCGGGTCTGATTGCCGGCGGTCGCAGCATCCGCGTCGACGTAGACGGCGTTGGGATTTACAGCGAGGAACGGGTCCGTGTTGTTGGCCGTTTCGTGGAAGCGGGCCTTGGCCTTCACATTGAGCTCATTCGTCGGAGTGACAGAAAACGTGAGGTCGGCGAGGCGCGTATCGACGGTGGCGTCGGTCGAGCGGCGGCTAAGTGAGCCGAGGGTGTCCCACGCGCCGCCGGGCTGCAGCGTGACGTTGGCGAGCGTGAGATTGGGAATAGTGGTGTAGGGGAGGAGCGTGTCGTCCTGCCGCCACTTGCCGGCGGAGACGACGGCGGTGATGTAGCCCTTGTAGAAGTTGGGAAACGACCGGGTGTATTCGGCACGGGCGTTGTAGGCTTGGTTGCTCGGGGCGAGATCCATCCGGCCTTGGGTGAACGCGCCCGCAGCGGGCACACTCGTCACACCGGCGCCGGGGCCAATGCGGTAGGGCTCCTCGAAGGTCAGAGTGCTGACGTGATTCTGGAACAACGACGCGGAGAGGCGCAGGTTGAAGGCGTTGACGCCGTCGACATGGGTGACGCCGCCAATGATGTCGTGGGTGGAGTAGTCGATGGGTTCAGGGAGCTCCATCGGCGCGGTGCCGCCGGTGTTGGCGGCGCCCCAGACGGCGCCGAAGGGACGCGCGCCTTTGCGCTCTTCGAGTGAGTAGCCGACGTAGGCTTTCCATGTTTTTGTGATCGAAGCATCGACGCGGACGCCGGCGCGCTTGCGGGTGAGGCCGAGAGAGACCGTCGGATTGTTGAGCGCGGCCGCGCTAACGGCCGCATTGTCGACGGACGTGGTGCCCGAGCCGCCGGGAGTAATGCCGGGCAGGAGCTTCAGGGTGTCGGTGCCGATGCCGGACCAGATCGTCTTGTAGCGATCGGTGAAGACGTGGGGCGTCTCGCTGAAGAACAGCTTTACCTTCCAGTCGTTGTAATGACCAAATTCGACGCCGTAGTATTGATCGTGGCGCCCCGCTCCGCCGCCCGTGATATCGATGTAGTGGCCGCCCTCGGGCTTCTTCAGATTGAGGCTGAAGTTGTTTACGTAGGCCCCCTGATCCAGGTCCTGATACATGCGGAACTGGGCGTTGCGTTCATCGGCATCGCCGCCGATCACGCCAAATTCCAATTGGCCGGAATACTCCCAGCCGGAGGCCGTCTTCGCGATGTCCGCGGCCTTGGTCACATCGAACGGGAGCTTGAACATCGAGCCGGTGGGCGTGCGCTTCGCCTTCAACCACTCGGGATCGAGCTGGCGGGCGTTGAGCGTTTCGGTGCTGAGGTTGTTGCCCAGCGTGGTGCCGACGCCGACGGCGGTATCAGCCAGCGGTGAGGCCGGAGCGATCGATGCAGCGGTGAGGCCGGCCAGGGTGGCGGCGGTGTGAAGGGCGAGCCGAGAAGTGGTTTTCATGGGGCGGCGTGGTCTTGAGGTGGACTCAGCGTTGGAACCGCGCTCCGGCGGGGTGATTGCTGCCGTGGATCTGTGAGTGGCAATTTTGACACGAGCGACCGAGCACGCGGGAGCTGACGGCGCCACCGCCGCCGATCATCTGGCTCGCGTTATAGAGATTGGATTGGTGGCCCGCCGCGTTGGTGTGGCACTGCTGGCAGAGCATCGGACGAGCGATGTTGAGGAGCTTGTCGTGGTTCGAGCCGTGGGCGTTGTGGCAGGTGAGGCAGTTGTCGCGGACCGGGGCGTGCTCCCAGAGGAAGGGACCGCGCTTCTCCGTGTGGCAGGAATAGCAGGTCTCGTTGACGGAGTCGGCCTTCAGGAGCGTCTTGGAGGTCGTGCCGTGCGGGTTGTGGCAGTCGACGCAGCTCAGTTTGCCCTCGTTGACCGGCATGTGGGAGCGCTTGGCGAAGTCGGCACGCTGCTGCTGGTGGCAAGTGTAGCAGGTTTCGTTAATCGTCGCCTTCTTGAGCAAGCCGGTGGCGGAGATCTTGGCCATCGGGTTGTGGCAGTCGCTGCAGCTCAGATCATTGGTCGCGTGGGGCGAGCCGGGCCAGAACATGCGTTCGCCGCCCTGGTGACAGGTGAGGCACATGGCCGTCTGCTGTGCGATCGGAGTGCCCCAGTCCTTGGTGAAACCGATGAGCGACACGTGGTTCTCTTTACTAATCGGGTCCTTCAAGTGGTTGGAGCCCGGGCCGTGGCAGGCTTCGCAGGTGACCTTCTCCTGCTCGTTTTTCGGATTGAGGCGGAACGCATTGGCATGCGCCGTGTGGGCGAACTGCTTGCCCGGAGCAGCGTGGCACGCGATGCAGACGGCCTCGCCGACGTAGACGGCGCCGCCGTTGAGGGGAGGATTGGCCGGGGCGGGCTGGGCCTGCACAGCAGGTTTGACGAGGATGGTCGTCACCAGCACGAGCGCGGCAGCGCAACTGGCGATGACTCCGAACCGCAGGGCGGAGGAGGTTTTGAAATAGGACATGGGGCGAAACTTCGAGTTGAGGACGGCGCGGTGAAAAATCCCACCTGCGGGCTTGAGGCGAAAAATATAGCGTAACCGGGGTGTTACACTTTGTGGGATACGCTCGTCGCTGGGCCGTCAGCTTGACCGCACTTCGCCGGGGCCGTAGTCCCTTCGCTCATGACCCCGCCCGAGCCCGCCGGGCTTTCTCGCCGCGCATTTCTTCAACGCTCCGCCGCCACCGCGCTGGCCGGCGCACTCGTGCCGGCGGAGGCGGCCGTCGCGGCCACCGCGCCGACGCCCGCCCGGGCCTCGCTCATCGCCGAGGAAAACCGCCGGCCCGGTTCGCTCGACTGGCAACTCACGCGGGTGAAGCTCGACAAGCCGCTGGGTGTGCGCGCCTCGGCGATCGAGGGTTACTGCTCGCGGCAATCCGTGCTCGCCGGCGAGACCCTGGATATCTTCGTGAGCACGGCGCCGGCGGCGCGCTTCATCATCGAGATCTTTCGCACGGGTTACTACGGCGGCCGCGGGGCGCGCCTCATGACGACCCTCGGACCCTTTGACGGCACGCCGCAGCCCGTGCCCGCGATGGGCGAGAAACGTCTCGTCGCCTGCCGGTGGGCCCGCACGACGGCACTCACCATCCCGGCCGACTGGCCGAGCGGGGTTTACCTCGGGCGCCTCACCACGCAGCCGGCCTCGGCCGACGAGCCCTACTGGCAAAACTACGTCGTCTTCATCGTGCGCGATACACGCCGGGCCGACATTCTCCTCCAGTGCAGTGACAATACGTGGCAGGCCTACAACAAGTGGCCCGAAGCCACTTCACTCTATACAGATCCGCGCGGCTCCCAAGTGCGCGGCGTCGCGGTGAGCTTCGACCGCCCCTACGGCAAATACGCGCAGATCTACGAAAACCCCCAGTCGCTCGGCTCCGGTGACTGGCTATGCTTCGAGTTTCCGCTCGCCTACTGGCTCGAGCAGCACGGCTACGATGTGACCTATTGCTCCAACAGCGACTGCCTCGATGCAGCGCAGCTCACCCGGGCCAAGGCCTTTCTCAGTGTGGGGCACGACGAGTATTGGGACCCGCGGCAATACGACGCCGTGAAAGCCGCCATCGCCGGCGGGGTGAATGTCCTCTGGCTCACGGGCAACGCCGTCTTCGGCGTCACGCCCTTCACGCCTGCGGCCGATGGCCGTTCGGCCCGCACGATCGAGCGCGTGGGCCACTTCGCCGGACTCACCGACGCCGAGGTTGAGCAAGTGCGAAAAGTCTTCTCCGCCGACTACCAGCGCGCCGGCCCGGACGAGAGCGCGATTATCGGCGCGCGCACCGTCGTGCCCTTCAACGGCGGCGGCGATTGGATCTGCACGCAGCCCGACCACTGGATGTTTGCCGGCACCGGCCTGAAAAAGGGCGACCGCATCCCCGGCCTAGTGGGGTGGGAACATCATGGCGCACCGGCCAAGATCCCCGGCCTCGAAGTCGTGGCCGAGGGACTCGTGTGGTCGGGCGGCGTCACACCGAGCCGCTACACGGCGACGATCTTTCCCGGGCCGAAGAACAATTTCGTGTTCAACGCCGCCACGATCTTTTGGGCGCAGGGACTGTCGTCCCCACCCGGCCACATGCCGCCGTGGTCGCACTGGGCGCGCCCCGCCGGGCCCGATCCGCGAGTGCAGCGCATCACGGAAAACCTCCTGCGCCGCGCAATCGGCGCGTGACGAAACGGTGGCGAAGGCGCTTTCGCGTTGGCTTGCGCACGCCGTTGCGCCGAGAGTGGCCGCGCCATGCCGATCTTCCTTCCGCCCCTGTCGCGTCGCGCGTTTCTCGGTCGTTCGTTGCTCGCCGGAGCGGGCCTCCTGGTGCGGGGGCGCGGGTTCGCTGCGGAGAGCACCGCGCCCGTCGATCCGCATACCTGGGCGTTGCTCTCCGATACCCACATCGCCGCGGACCGGGCGAAGGTAAACCGCAATGTCGTGATGGCGGCCCATCTGGAGGCCGTCGTGCGTGACGTCCTCGCCCAGTCGCGCCGTCCGACCGGCGCACTGATCAATGGTGACCTCGCACTCAACACGGGCGAAGCTGCCGACTACGCGACGTTCACGGATTTGATCGCGCCCCTGCGCACCGCGCAGATCCCCCTGCACCTCGCGCTCGGCAACCACGACCACCGCGAACGCTTTTGGGCGGCACTGCGCGACGATGCCACCGCGAAACGCCCGGTGGTGGACCGCCAAGTCGCATTTGTGCCGGCGGCGCGCGCGAACTGGTTCATCCTCGATACCCTCGACAAGACCAACAGCACGCCCGGCCTCCTCGGCGAAGCGCAGCTCGCCTGGCTCGCCCGCGAACTGGATGCGCATGCCGACAAGCCCGCGCTGGTGGTGACGCACCACAACCCGACCCTCGATCCGGCCAAGGTCTCGATCATCGACGAAGCCGCCCTCTACGCCGTGCTGCGCCCGCGGCGCCAGGTAAAGGCCCACTTCTTCGGTCACTCGCACGTCTGGAGTGTCGTGCCCGACGAAAGCGGGCTGCACCGAATCAATCTCCCCGCGGTTGCCTACGTGTTTGAGGCCACTCAACCCTCGGGTTGGGTCAGTGCGCAACTTGCTCCGCGCGGCATGACGCTTCAGCTCCGTTGCGTCGATCCGTCGCATCGCCTGCACGGCGAGACCAAAGAGCTCACCTGGCGCGCATGAGCCGCCTCGCCCCCGCCTCTGCGCCGTGGCAGCGATGCGCCTTGGGCCTCATTGTGGCGGTGACGTCCCTCGGGCTCGGCGGATGTGTCACCGAGCCGAGCCCGCCGCCCCGCTTACCGGAGGCGGCCAACGAGCCGGGATTTTCCCTCACGCCCGGAGCGACTATCGAGGTCGGAGGCAACAAGGCCGCCGAGGTGCCCTTCGAGACCTACGGCGTCACGCGAGCCGGGGCCGATGTCATCACGATTGAAAAGGTGCTCGCGGTGCTACCGCGGTGGAAGCCCGGCGACACGATTACCGTCCGCGGACGCTATGTGCTCACGAGCCAAAGTTCGGCGGTGCTGGGACTCTATGTCGCCGGCGGTGGCGACACAGGCCCGACCAGCTTGCGGCAACGCAAACTCGTGATGAAAGGGTCCGGCACCTTCGAACTCACCTGTGAGATCCCGCCACGCGGCGGCGAGCCCCACGTCAGCTTCTACCCCAGCGGCAACGGTGATTCGTTCGGCGGAGTGTATTTCAAACCGGCCGGGAACTGAGCGGCTAGACCCGCGAGCGCCGAGCTGGGAAGGAGTTGGTTTTTTCGGTAACGACTGAATTAACAAAGCGCCGGCCTAATCTTTCAGCAGTGAGGCGAGGGTGACGCGAAGTGAGGAGGAGGCAGGTGCGTTGAGGGCGGTGCGTTGGGACAATGCGCCCTGCCTTGGGTCAGAGTTTTTCGACCCCGATGCCGGGGAGGGAAGGAAGGGTGAGCTTGCCGTCGACGATCGTCGTGCCGCGGAAGCAGTCGTTTTTGATGAGGAGGGCGCCGTCGAGGTCGGCCCAGTCGACCAGCGGAGAGAGTTGGGCGGCAGCGCTGATGGCGCAGCTCGTCTCGGTCATGCAGCCGAGCATGACTTTCAGGTCGAGGGCACGGGCGAGGATGATCATCTTGTGCGCCTCCCGGAGGCCGGTGCACTTCATGAGCTTGATGTTGATGCCGTGAAAGGCGCCGGCGAGTTTGGCGACGTCGCCCAGGCGCTGGCAGTTTTCGTCGGCGATGAGCGGGAGCGGGCTGCGCTCACGGAGCCAGGCGGTGTCGTCGAGTTGCTCTTTGGGCATCGGCTGCTCGATGAAGACGACGCCCTGCGTCGCGGACCACTCGATGAGGCGGAGGGCGGAGTCGCGGTTCTTCCAGCCTTGATTGGCGTCGATGGTGAGCGGGACGTCGGTGATTTCGCGAATGGCGGTGATGATGGCGCGGTCGGTGGCGTCGTCGCGGCCGAGTTTCACTTTGATGATTTTGTAGATCGAGGCCTCGCGGGTTTTCTGGCGAACGACATCGATCGCATCGATGCCGATGGTAAAGGAGGTGACGGGGGCCTTGGCAGTATCGAGGCCCCAAATCCGGTGCCAGGGAGCGCCGAGTTTACGGCCGATCCAGTCGTGAAGGGCGATGTCGACGGCGGCTTTGGCGGCGGTGTTGCCGGGGGCGAGGGCGTCGAGGGCGGGCAGGATTTCTTCGAGTTGAAACGGATCGCGGACTGCGGCGAGCAGCGGAGTGGCGAGCGTGAGAAAGGCGGCGACGGAGGCCTGTGATTCGCCAAGGTGCGGGGGCATGGCGGCCTCGCCGTAGCCGGTGACGCCATCGTGGGAGAGTTCGACGAGCGTGGCAGGGGTCGACGTGCGGGTGTTGGAGGCGATGCCGAACGGGTGGCGGAGTTCGAGGGTGTAGGGAGCGTGGCGGAGGAGCATGGCGCGGAGAGGGAAAGAGGAGAGTGGCGGAAGGAGGGAAACCACGAAAGGCACGAAAGACACGAAAAAGGATCAGGTGGCGGTGGCCCGTGGAACACGCGGAAGACACGGAAAAGCCGAAGCGCGTGGCGGTTTGACGCGGGTGGGAGGCATTGCACCGTGGAGGTGTGCTGTCCGATGCGTTTGCAGGTTTGCAGAAGCTTATGCTGCCCGACCGGTGGCAGGCCTTGGCTGTGCAGGCGTTGCGCGCGGGGCGCGATGTGATCGTCGATGCGCCGACGGGGGCGGGGAAGACTTACGTGTTTGAGCGGTGGGCGGAGCAGACGAATTTCGCGCGGCGGGCGCTGTTCACCGTGCCGACGCGGGCGCTGGCGAATGACAAGTTTGCCGAGTGGAAGGCGCGCGGGTGGCGCGTGGGGATCACGACGGGCGATCTGTGCGTCGATCCCGGGGCGCCGATCGTGGTGGCGACACTGGAGGCGGTGCAGGGTCAGATCGGCGCGCGGGCGCTCGGGCCGACGCGGGTGCGCGCGGCGGACGGGAGTGACGAGCCGTTTGAGCTACTGGTCGTGGACGAATACCACTGGCTCGCGGATGAGCACCGCGGGAACCACTATGAAGGTGTGATTTTGTCGGCGCCGCGGGAGCTGCAGTTTTTGCTGTTGTCGGGCGCGGTGGCGAATCCCGACGACGTCGCGGCGTGGCTGCGGCGGCTGGGGCGCGAGGCGGAGGTGATCCAACATCGCGAACGGCCGGTGCAGCTCGAGGAAGTCGAGGCGGACGATCTCGTGCACGGGTTGCCCAAGTGCATCGAGGGATTTTGGTCCAAGCGCGTGGCGGGGGCGCTGCGCGAAGGGCTGGGGCCGGTGCTGGTGTTTGCGCCGCATCGCCATGACGCGGAGCGGTTGGCGCGGCAGTTTGCGCGTGAGCTTCCGCTGGCGGAGCAGCTCACGCTGTCGCCGGAGCAGGAGCAATTGTGCGGGCCGGCGCTGGCGAAGATCCTGAAATCGCGCGTGGCCTATCATCACAGCGGACTCACGTATGCGCAGCGGGCGGGCGTGATCGAGCCGCTGGCGAAGGCGGGGCAGTTGCGCGCAGTCGTGGCTACGCTGGGGTTGGCGGCCGGCATCAATTTCTCGCTGCGCTCGGTGCTGATCACGGCGAGTGCCTACCGGCACAATCACTTCGAGCAGGAGATCGAGCCGCACGATCTGCTGCAGATGATCGGCCGGGCGGGGCGGCGCGGACTCGACGATTGCGGCTACGTGCTCGTCAGCAGCAACACGCCGCGCATGCGGCGGGCGGAGCCGTTGCGCCTGAAGCGCGCGGCGCCGCTGCCGTGGGCGTTTTTCCTGCGCGAGCTGCGCGCGGGGCGCGGCGCGGTGGAAGTCGCGGCGGAGGATGCGGGGCGGTTTTTCACGGAAGAGCCGGTGGCGCTCGGGGCGGAGCAGACCTCGAAGCTCGGACGCGAGGTGCTGCCGTGCGGGCAGCGCACGGACACGGGGCGGGCGCGGCTGGTGCGGAGGGAGCGCGATCCGTTTCCCGGGTGCGTGGCGTGTGCACGCCGCGCGGAGTGTCTGGCGATGTCACCTGAGGCGACGTTGCTCTGGCAGTGGCAGCGGACGGGCGTGCTCGACCGCGAGCTAAAGCTCACGGTGCGCGGGGAAATCGTGTCGGTATTTCTCGGGCCCGAGGGGCTGGCGCTGGCGGCGGCGCTGGAGGATCGGCGTTATCCGCTCGACGATTTGTTGTTCGATGCGGCCAACCTCTTCGCGGGCGACCGTTTCTCGGGGACGAATCCGCGCGGGCTCGGGCGGCTGGCGGGCGTGTGCGAGAAGGCGTATCGACGGCTGACGATCGACGGGTGGCTGAAGGAGGGCGTGCCGATTCACTATGGCTACGGGGCGAGCGAGGTGGTGCACGCGCTGGTGGCGGACCACGCGCGGGCGCGGGATGCGCTCGCGGAATGCGAGACGGCGGGGAAGGGCGACATGGACCGCTTGCTGACGGAGTGGCGGAGTCTGTTGCGGCAAGTGGTCGCAGCGGGGCCGCTGGTGGGCGACGGGGCGCCGATGACGGGGCGCGATCATTTTATCGCCGAGCGCTGGGATAATTTCCGCGCGCTGGCGCGCTCGTGGTTGCACGAGGCGCGGGCGGATGCGCTGCCGGAGCTGCCGCCACTCACGGCGGACCAACGCCGCGTGATCAACCACAGTGTGCTGCGGCCGCCGCGCATCGCGCCGCCGGGACGGCAGACACTGGCGCAGGTCGCGCACGGGCGCTGACCGCAAGAGT
>CANGHW010000075.1 GCA_947453695.1 Opitutia bacterium | reverse complement strand
GTCGAAGAGGGCGAGGTTTTGTGGGCGCCCGAAGTTCTCCGCGCCGGCGCAGGCGATCTCGAGTTCGTAGAGGGCTTCGTAGGTGGACTCGTCGATGCGCGGGGCTTGCGAGCTCGGGCCCATGTAGGCGCCGGTAAACGCGAAGCTGAGCGACGGGTGGTGTTGGAAATAGCGGATGACGGACGGAAGGAGAGCGGGAAACGCAAAGAAAGGTGAGAGGAGGCCGACGGGGCCGCCGAAGACGAGGTGCGCGCCGCCGCCGGTGCCGACTTCGCGGCCGTTGAACTGGAGCTTGCGGGCGCATAGGCCGCACTTCGTCGCGGCGGCGTAGAGCTCGGTGAGTTGGGTGTCGTAGTCGGCCCAGGTGGCGCAGGGCGTGAGGTTGATCTCGAGCACGCCGGGATCGCTGGCGAGACCGATGGTGGGGAGCTTCGGGTCGGGGGGCGGGGCGTAGCCAGCGAGGACGACGTCGCGGAGTTTGAGGGTGGCGAGGGCGTCTTCGATGGAGACGAGGAGCGCGAGATAGCTAGAGAGGAGAAGCGGTGGGATGAAGATCGTGAGCACGCCGGTTTTGATTTCGGCGGTGAGGGCGCGGCGGAGATTTTTCTCGCCGAGGGAACCGAGCGGGAGGCGGAGGCCGACGGGGCTGTCGCCGGGGAAGAGTGGGATTGGGGGAAGCGTCTGGGGTTTGGGGTCTGGGATCTGGGAGGCGAAGGAGGGAGTCCAGTCGTCGGTGATCCAGGCGGTGCCGTTGTAGTCGAGCGGGAGGACGTAGCCGATGATCGCATCGGGTGCAGCGGGCTCCGCGAGCGGAAGGGTGGGGGAAAGAGGGAGTTCGAGTGAGGTGGCGAGCGCGGTGAGGAATTTTTTCGCGTCGGCGAGCGTGTGACTGCCGGGCGTGGTGTCGGCACGGAGACGCGTGACGTCCCGCCAGACGGGCTGCTTGTCAGCGCGACTCTGGATGAGAAGGGCCCAGCGCGGGAGCGGCTCGCCGGGGTAGTGTTTGCCGGAGGTTTCGAGGATGACGGCGCCAGGAGCGGTCGTGCGGACGAGCTCGCGCGCGAGCTTGCGGGCGTAGTCGAGCTTGGTGGGACCGAGGGCGGCAGTTTGCCACTCGGCGCCGCTGGGTGAGACGGGGACGAAGGTGGGCTCTCCACCCATGGTGAGTAGCACGTCGCTCTTGGCGAGTGAGGCCTCGACGGCCTCGCCGCACGCGAGGAGTTTGGTCCAATCGGGGGCCGAGTAGGGGGAGGCGTGCATGGATCGAGAGAGAAGGTGGGACGCGGAGAGTGGGAGCAGGTCGCCCTAAAGCTTTTCGAGCGTGAGGTGGCTGGAGAGCAGGGAAGTGGCTTGGCCGTAGAAGCCGCCTTGGATGGGGTTTACGCTTTCGGCGAGGGCGGCGTGGGCGACGGGGATGAAGGAATCGTCGCACCAGATGCCGCGGGTGGAATCGAGTCCGCGCCAGCCGGCGCCGGGGAGGTAGACCTCGGTCCAGGCGTGCATGGCGGGCGGGAGCGGATGAGGGATATCGGGAGAGGGAGGCTCGTGGAGGTAGCCGCTGACGAAACGGGCGGCGAGGCCGAGAGTGCGGCAGAGGGCCGCGAGGAGAACGGCGTAGTCGCGGCATGAGCCACCGCCGAGGGCGAGGGTTTCGGTGGGCGTTTGAATCCCGGGTTCATCGCGGCGACGGTAGGCGAGTGTTCGGCGCACGGCGGTGTTGAGGGCCGAGAGGTAGCCGATGGTGTCTGGCGGCGGCGCTGGGAGATGCTGAGCGAGCCAGGCGCGGAGCTGGGACTCTTCGGAGCCGCGGGGTAGAATCAGGCAAGGTGCGAGCGCGTGTCGCTCGGTATCGTCGTAGGCGAAGGGAAAGTGGAGCGCCGCGGGTAGAAGGAAGAAGTCGAACGGGTTGGTGTCGTGCGTCTCGACGAGGAACTCGCTGTGAATCTCGAGCACGGAAGCAAACGTGTCGGCGGAGAAGTAGGCCCACTCGAGGGCGTTGTCTTCTGCATCGCCGGTCGGGATCCGGCGCGCGGCGGGGGAAACGGAGAGCGAGAAACTATGCAGGTGCTGACGAGGCGTTTCGCGCGGGCGAAGGTAGAGCGCGTGCGGCGCAAAGGTGACGGGCGACGAGTAATCGTAGCGCGTGTGATGGGTGACGCGGAGGAACATGCGGGCGGTAGTGGGAGGTGGGCCCGAAGTTTGAAACGCGGACGTGGAGCGGAAAGAGAGCGGGAAGGACCTAGAGGGAGGGCACGAACGAGGCGCGGCGTTACGAAGAGGGAGCGTCGGCCTGGCGCACGGTGACTTCGACTTTGAGGGAGCGGGCGGCGGCGCCACGGTAAGTGCCGTTGACGGGCGGAATGTCGGCGTAGTCGCGACCAACCGCAACTTTCACGTAACGCTCGTCGGCCGGGCGGTCGTGGGTGGGGTCGTAGGGGGCCCAACCGAAGCCGGGGACATAGGCTTCGATCCAGGCGTGGGAGGCCTCGATCTCGGAGGTCTTGCGGGTATCGTTAAAGAAGTAGCCGCTGACGTAGCGGGAGGGGATGCCGACGCTGCGGCAGAGACCGAGGTGAACGTGGGCGTAGTCCTGGCAGACGCCGGAGCGGAGTTTCAGGGCCTCGGTGGCGCGGGTGTTTACGCCGGTGACGTTTTGGCGGTAGGAAAACGTGCGGTAGATGTGCGAGCCAAGGCGGCGGACGTCGCTCCAGATATCACCACGACCATCGCGGAGTGCATCCTGGGCCTCGCGCCAGAGTTCGACGTCGAGGGGGACGTAGTGGGACGAGGTGTAGAACTGCGCGAGCATTTCGCGGTCGGCAAAAGTCTCGAGCACGGCGGTGGGGATGGATGGCACGGCGGGGCGCCGGTTCATCGGCTCGGTCTTGACGAGTGAAATGGCCTCGATGATCAACTCGGAGTGCGGGCCCGGGATGTCGAAATAATGGGCGAGGTTATTGTGAAAATCCTCATAGTCCCGCGCCTCGGCGAAGGGCGTGAGCTTGAGCTGGAAATCCAAGCAGTGCTGCGTGGGGTCGTTAACCGGACGCAGGCGCACCTCGTTAAAGCTATCGGTGGCCTGGCCAGGATAGCTGAAGGTGGTGCGATGAAGAATGCGGAGATGCATGGCGCCGGCGACGTTAGCAGCGGAGAGAAAAGCTGGGCGACGGGCCGGCGGCGATGCGAACTACTGCTGCTGCTGCTGTTGCTGCTGGTGTTGCTCGAGAGCGTTGGATTCCGCCGGATAGAACATCGTGGTCTCGGCGACTTCGTCGCTGATGGCGGCGAGAATCTTCTGCACTTCTTCGAGGAATTCGTGGAGGCCGTGCTCTTGGAGGACGTCGGTGATGGTGAGCGACTGGAGGTCGGCCAGGAGGCGGCGCGAGGCGCGGGCGGCGGTAGATTTCGGACGAGCGGCGGTTTCGCCCAAGATGCGGCGGGCAAGGTCGTCGACCTGAGCGACGCAGAAATGAAGCGAGCGCGGGAAGGAGTCGGAGAAGATGAGGAACTCGGCGACCTTCCAGGAGAGAATCTCGCGGACGTAGAAACGGCGGTAGGCTTCGAGGGCGCTGGCGGAGCGGAGCACGGCCTGCCACTGGGCGGTATCGACAGCTCCGCCCACGTCAGTGGCGTTGGGCAGGAGGATGTGATACTTCACATCAAGGATGCGCGTAGTTTTGTCGGCGCGCTCAATGTATTTGCCGAACTCGATAAACTCCCAGCCCTCGCTGCGCGAGTAGGTGGAGGCGGTGAGGCCCTGGAAGAGGTGGGCGCTGCGCTTGATGTTGTTGAAAAACTCGTTGGCGCCGGAGGCGCGGATCTCATCGGCTGTGCGACCGTGGAGGAAAAGATAGAGCTCGTTAATGGTCTCCCACATCTCGAGGGAGATCTGATCGCGGATCATCCGGGCATTTTCGCGGGCGGCGTAGACGCAGGAGAGAATCGAGTTCGGATTCCGGAGGTCGAACGCCAGAAACTCGGTGACGTTGCGGCTGTCGGCCTGCTCGAAGTGTTCGGCGAACAATTCTTCGTCGCCGGAGGCGGCGAGGATGGAGCCCCAGTGGTCCTTGATCGTGGCGTCGTCGAAGCCCTGGAAATCGAGGAGGAGCTGGTGGTTGACGTCGAGAAGGCGGGCGAGGTTTTCGGCGCGCTCGATGTAGCGACTCATCCAGAAAAGGGAGTGCGCGACGCGCGAGAGCATAACGGTGGCCTGCGGACGGGAGGGAGGAGTTTTGGCGGCCATGTTATTCGTCTCCGGTGAGGACCCAGGTGTCTTTGGAACCGCCACCTTGGGAAGAGTTGACGACGAGCGAGCCCATGCGGAGGGCGACGCGGGTGAGGCCGCCGGGCGTGACGGTGATCTTTTCGCCGTAGAGAATGTAGGGGCGGAGGTCGATGTGGCGGCCTTCGAGCTGGCCGTTGCACCAGGTGGGCGAGCGCGAGAGGGCGATGGGATCCTGCGCGATGTAGTTGCGCGGGTTGGCGGCGACTTCGGCGCGGAATTTGGCGCATTCTTCCTTAGAAGAGGCGGGGCCGATGAGCATGCCGTAGCCGCCGGCTTCGTTGGCGGCTTTGACGACGAGCTTCTCGATGTTTTCCAAAATGAATTTCCGGTCGAGCGGCTCGGAGGCGAGGTAGGTGTTTACATTCGCGAGGATCGGGTCTTCGCCGAGGTAGTATTTGATGAGCTTCGGGACGTAGGCGTAGATGACCTTGTCGTCGGCGACGCCGGTGCCGATGGAATTGGCGAGAGCGACATTGCCGGCGCGGTAGGCGTTTACGAGGCCGGGGACGCCGAGCATGGAGTCGGAACGGAAGACGAGCGGATCGAGGAAGTCATCGTCGATGCGGCGGTAGATAACATCGACCAAGACGAGGCCGGCGGTCGTGCGCATGTAGACCTTCGAATCGTTAACCACGAGATCGCGTCCTTCGACGATCGGGATCCCCATCTGACGGGCGAGGAAGGTGTGCTCGAAATAGGCGCTATTGTAGACGCCGGGCGTGAGGAGGACGACGTTGGGCTTGTCGCCGCCGCGAGGGGCGATGTGGAGCAGGGATTTGAGGAGGTCGTCGGAGTAAGTCTCGACGGGGCGGACGCCATAGCTCTGGAAGAGATTGGGGAACGCGCGGCGCATGGCGGCGCGGTTCTCGAGCATATAGCTGGCGCCGGAGGGGCAGCGCAGGTTGTCCTCCAGGACCAAGTAGTTGCCGTCGTGATCGCGGATAAGGTCGGTGCCGCAGATGTGCACGTAGATGCCGCGAGGCACCGGGCAGTTCATGAACTCGCGGCGGAAGTGTTTCGCGCCGAGGATGAGCTGGGCGGGGACGATTTTGTCCTTCAGGCACTTCTGGCCGTGGTAGATATCGTCGAGGAAGAGATTGAGGGCGGTGATGCGCTGAATGAGGCCGGCCTCGATGCGCTTCCACTCGGTGTTGGGAATGATGCGCGGGATGAGATCGAACGGAAAGATGCGTTCGGTGCCCTGCGAGTCGCTGTAGACCGTAAAGGTCACGCCGCGGCGCAGAAACGCGAGGTCGACGGCGGCGCGGCGTTGGTCGAACTCCGCGAGCGGAAGGGTGCCGAGACGAGTGGCGAGACGACGGTAATGCGCGCGCACATCGGCCGGGCCGGTGGCGAACATTTCGTCGAAGAATTTGGCTACGTCGTATTGTGAGCTTAAGATCGACACGGGAGGGTTTTGTGGCGGACGCAGTCGGGTTAGCAGGACTCTTGCCAAGCAGCGTGCGGGCGGTGGCGGGGTGCGTCAACGGCGGAGCCCAGCCTTGACACGGAATATTGCCTAAATTGTCGGTGAAATAGGGCGATAGGGAGAGAATGAGGTCACGTTTTCTCACCCCCCCGCCGGCAAAGGGCGTCTTTGCGGTTCTGCAAACGGCCGCCGCCGCGCACCGCGCTGGGAAGCTGGACGAGGCTTTGGAGGGCTATGAACGGGTGCTGCGGCTCCAGCCGCGCAATTCGGAGGCTTTGCGACTTAAGGGATCCGTGCTCGGATCGCAGAAAAAATGGAGTGAGGCGATCACGGTCTTACGCGCCGCAGTGCAAGCGCAGCCGAAGTCGGTCGAGGCGCTTTATGGGCTGGGCAATGCGCTGCAATCGCATGGGGATCTGGGTGAAGCGGAGCTCGCTTACCGGCAGGCGCTGCAGTTGCGGCCAAAGTTTCCCGAGGCGCTGTGCAACCTGGGGAATCTCTTGATGGCGATGAATCGTTGGGCCGAGGCGGTGGTCGTTCATCGGCAAGCTGTTGCGGCGAAACCCGCTTGGGCGACCGGTTGGAGTAACTTGAGCATCGCCTGTCGCGAGTCGGGCCAGATCGCCGAAGCGGTCAGCGCGGCCCGGTCGGCCCTTGATGAAGATCCGATGCACCGAGATGCGCTGCACGGGCTTGGTCGCGCCAGCGAAAAGGCCGAAGACTGGCCGACGGCCCTGATGGCTTTTCGCAAGCTGGCGATGTATCACGGGCCGAGCGCGGAGACGCATTTTCGCATCGGCGGCGTGTTGCGGGCCCAAGGGCATGAGGAGCAGGCGGCCACGGAGCTCGCCAAGGCCGCGGCGCTAGAGCCGCACAATGCAGATATCGCGCAGGCCCTGGCGGCCGTCCTCCTGTCACTGGGCCGGGGCGGCGAGGCCGACACAGGAGTGGCGCGCGTGGGGTCGGTCGCGGCCGTGCGTTGAGCGGGCGTGGAGAGGCGTCGACGCCGGTAGTCAGGCCGAAGTGAGTTATTTTCGGAAAGCCGTGAAGGCCGTGCCAGCCAGGATAAGCGCGGCGCCGGCGATTTCGTAGAGCGCGAAGTGCTCGGCGAAAAACACCGCACCGCCGATGGCGGTGCCGAGAGGAACGAGCATCTGCAGCAGTGAGCCCTCGGCGACCGAGAGATCGCGAAAGGAGCGGGTCATGGCGAGTTGACCAATGCCCGCGAAGACTCCGGCTGTCAGCATAACAGCCCAGGCGGTGAGGGAAACGGGTTCGGGATGCCAGACCGCGGGTCCCGCGCAGACGAGCAAGCCGTAGGCGCACTGGGCGGCGAAGATCGTCGACGTGTGTTCAGTGGCGTGGAGCTGGCGAATCGTGATCACGACATAGGCCGACGCGATAGCGACGAATACGGCGAGGAGATCGTAGCGGTTGGCGTGGGCCTCGGCGCCAAAGGCATTGGTGAGCAAGGCGAGACCAGCGAGGGCGGCGAGTCCGCCGGTGGCGAGGGCGGGACGGAAGCGCTCACCGAGCATGACGACGGCCATGAGGGCGCCCATGATCACATAGGTATTGTTGATAAACGTAGCCCGGCCGGCGCCGAGATGGACCACCGTGAGATAGTAGCCGAAGACGCCGATGGAGCCGACCAGGCCGCGGACGGCGAGCTTGGGATTGCGCACCAAATGTGAGGGCTGAAACTCCCGGCGATAGAGGGCGAAAATGAGAGTCAGCCCGACCATGAAGCGGGTGCACGAAATGAGCCAGACATTGACCGACTGCACCTGACCGAGCGCGCGGATGAGTAGGACGTTGGCGGTAAACGCTGCGGCTGACAGCACCATGAGCAGGAGGCCACGCGTGTGATGCGTGGAGCCGGCGGAGGCGGTCGTTGGTGGCACGTTGGTAGGGCGCGATTCGGACATGGAATCCGCTGATTCTCGCGAACCGGGCCCTCGAACTGCGAGGGTGGAATGAACCGACCAAGAGCACAGCACGGAACGGATCGGAGGGGCTGCTGCGGACGAGCAGCTGCGACGGCGGCCAGGTCGATGATAGCAGCGCCTAGCGAGGGATTTGGGTGTCGCGCGGGCCAGCCCGCCTCACGATGTGCCCGAGACGGGACTGGTGGTCGCGTCGGTGAGCGCTGCGTTACGCCAAAATATCATCCACCACTTTCCCGTGCACATCGGTGAGGCGGTAGTCGCGCCCCTGGAAGCGGAAGGTGAGCCGGGTGTGGTCGTAGCCGAGCAGATGGAGGATCGTGGCCTGCAGATCGTGCACGTGGACCTTGTTTTCGGTGATGCCGAAGCCGAGTTCGTCGGTCGCTCCATAGCTGATGCCATGCTTCACGCCGCCGCCGGCGAGGAAGAGCGAAAACGCATCCGGGAAATGATCTCGGCCGAGCACGTCGCTGCCCGAGGTGCGGCCTTCGCGAAACGGCGTGCGGCCAAACTCGCCGCCCCACACGACGAGCGTGTCATCGAGGAGGCCGCGCTGCTTGAGGTCGCGGATCAGCGCGGTTACGGGTTTGTCGGTGCGCGCCATTTTCGCGGTAAGACCGTCGCGGATGTCTTCGCGCGGGTTGGTGCCGTGAAAATCCCAGCCCCAGTCAAAGAGTTGCACGAAGCGCACGCCTTTTTCGAGGAGGCGGCGGCCGAGGAGGCAGTTGTTGGCGAAACTGGCTTCGCCGGGCTTCGCGCCGTAGGCCTCGAGCACATCGGCCGGCTCGCGCGCGATATCCATCACGTCGGGCACGCTCGTCTGCATGCGGAAGGCCAGCTCGTATTGGGCGATGCGTGTGGCCGTCTCGGGGTGACCGAGCTCGGCCGACTGGATTTCGTTGAGCTCGCGCAACGCATCCAGCGTCTGGCGGCGCATCGCGCGGTCCATGCCTGCGGGGTCGCCGACGTAGAGGACCGGGTCGCCCTTGGAGCGGCATTGCACGCCCTGAAATACCGACGGCAGAAAACCCGTGCCCCAGGCGCTCTGGCCGGCGCTCGGTTGCACGCCGCTGCTGATCAGCACGACGAAGCCGGGGAGATTTTCATTTTCCGAGCCGAGGCCATAGGTGACCCACGACCCCATGGAGGGCCGGCCGCCGCGCGGTGAACCGGTGAACAGTAACAGCTCCGCCGGCGTGTGATTAAACTGGTCGCTGTTCATCGACTTGATGATGCACAGTTCGTCGGCGATCGACTGGAAGTTTGGAATCGCATCGGACATCCACAGCCCGTTTTTCCCGTGCTGCGAAAAGGTCCGGGGCGTGCCCATGAGGCGAGGCGTGCCCGAGGTGAAGGCGAATTTTTTCCCCTTCACGAACTCGTCGGGTGCGAACTGCCCGTCGCGTTTCACCAGCTCGGGTTTGTAATCGAAGAGGTCGAGGTGGGGCGGGCCGCCCGACATGTGGAGGTAGATCACGCGCTTAACCTTCGGCGCGAAATGCGGCGCACGCGGTGCAAGGGGATTCGGCGCGGCGCCGGCCGCGGCCAAGGCGGAGCGCCCGAGCAGCGCCTCCATCGCGATGGCGCCGAGGCTGAACTGGCCGGCGTTGCGGAGAAATTGCCGGCGCGTCTGGTGCTGGAGCTGTTGAAGGCGGAGATTCATGGCGGGGCGGGTCAGCGCTTCATCAGCGTTTCGTCGAGATTCAGCAGCACATTTGCGACGGTTGTCCACGCAGCGAGTTCGGCCGGCGGGATCGTCGCGGGCGGCGGCATTTCGGTATTCTTAATGAGGGCCGCGGCGCGCTCGGGTGCAGCGGAAAAGGTAGCGAGTGTTTCCTGGTAGAGCGCGATGAGGGGCTTCAACTCGGACTCGGCCGGCACGCGCGCGAGCACGCGGCGGAAGCCGGCGCGGACTTTTTCGACGGGCGTTTCGCCTTCGGTGGCAATCAGCCGCGCGAGGGCCTGTGCCGCTTCGAGGTAAACGGGGTCGTTAAGCGTCACGAGGGCTTGGAGGGGCGTGTTGCTGCGATTGCGGCGAAGGGTGCAGACCTCGCGGTTGGGTGCATCGAAGGTCACCATCGAGGGATAAGGACTACTGCGACGCCACTCGGTATAAAGACCTCGGCGCAGGCGGTCATCGCCCGCGCTCGTTTTCCAATCGAGGGCCGAGCCAAAGGCGGCGCTCAAGCCAAACGCGGGCTGAAATGGCCGCGAAGATGGACCCTTCATGCGGGGATTGAGCAAGCCGGCGACTGCGAGCGCCTGATCGCGCACAGTCTCGGCGGGAAGACGGAAACGGGGGCCACGCGAGAGCAGGCGATTTTCCGGGTCGGCCTCAAGCGCCTCGGGCGTGACCCGCGAGCTCTGCCGGTAGGCCGCGGTGGTCACGAGGAGCTTGAGGAATTTCTTCTGATCCCAGCCGCCAGCCACGAGCTCGGTCGCGAGCCAATCGAGCAACTCGGGATGAGTCGGAGGCTCTCCCTGCGAGCCGAATTCCTCGGTCGTGCGCACGAGACCGATCCCGAAGATCGCCTCCCAGAGGCGGTTGGCGTGCACGCGGGCGGTGAGGGGGTTCTCCGGGCTGACGAGCCAGCGGGCGAGGGCGAGACGGTCGGCCTTCACTCCCTCGGGCAAGGGCGGAAACGCCGCGGGCACGCCACCGGTGACTTCTTCGCCGAGGGCGAGGTAGTTGCCGCGGAGTTGGACATGGGTCTTGCGCTTTTGGTTGGTCGGCAGCTCGCGCATGATGAGCGAGGTCTGGAGCGGCATGTCGTCGAGCGTGCGCTGGAGGGTGGCGACGCGCTGCTGCTCGGTGCGCAATTCGGGCGCAACTTGCGTGACATAGTAATTGAGCAGACGGTCGCGCTGGGCTGCATCGCGGGCGGTCTCCGGAGTCGCGAGCGCGAGGAGTTCGGCCGCCGGCACGCGCAGGTGATCCCGGGCGCGCAGGTCGGTCGTCACACCGATGCGCACGTCGCGCAGGGTCGCGTGCTCGCTCTGCTGCTCCACCGTTACGATCAGCGATTCGCCGGCGGCGAGGGCAAAGGGCTTCTCGGGCTCAACCATCAACGTGTGCGAGGTGGACGCCGCGCCGGCCACGCTCCAGCCACGGCGCGGGGCGGTGCGTTTGCGCAGGTTGGGCACCTTGGGCTCGAGGTCGGTGACGATGAAGCTCTCGTCAAACTCCGGCGCGGCAAAATCTACCACGGGGCGCACGAGCTTCATCTCGCGCGGATCGGCGAGGGCCACGGTGCGACTGGGCTTGGGGGGCTCACGCACCGTCTGCTCGAACACCGGCTGCCGCTGATCATCGAGCACGATCACGCGGAGGCCGCCCGAAGTCGGCTCAAGCCCGCTGCGCCCCCAAACTACGACGCGTTCGAGGGGCAACATCGTGCCAAGATCAACTTCCCACCACGGGTTTTCACCCGGCTCAGTGATCGCGAGGGAATTTTTAGCCATGTCGCCGTCGGTGCGGCCGTCGATGGCGCGCGCCGCCACGGCGCCATCGGCCGTTGAGCTTTGCGACGCCGTGCCTCGACCGGCGATATTTTCGCCGGCGGAAAAAATCTGCACCTCGGCGAGCGGAAGGGTGCGGTTGGTGCCGCTCAGCTCCACGCGCACGAAACGTCCGCGGCGAAACGGCTCCGCGGGCTTTACCGCTGCCCGCACGCGGGTCACAACAAAGTGCCCGGTGCCTTCGGCCGCGGCTGGCGCTTCGAAGCGCAGGGCGGTGATCTTCTCGCCCACTGGAGCAGGCACCTGCAGCGAGAGGGCCTCGCCTTTTTTCACGGTGCGGGTCGGCGACGCGGCGGTTGTCTCGGCGAAGCGCCACGCGAGTTTCGCGGGAAATTCTCGGGCCCACTTTTCCGCCGCAGCAGTGTGAACGCCGCGGGCGGCGAGCAGCTTTTCATTCAACCGGGCGAGTTCAGCGGTGGTGGTCTCGCGTTCCTTGAGCTGCGCCTCGGTGTAAAACTCCAGAAGCGGCGTCTCGTCGTTGCGATCGGCGTCCTCGGTTTGATTCAGAATAGCGTAGAGCTGAAAATACTCCTTCTGGGTAAGCGGGTCGTATTTGTGCGTGTGGCACTGGGCGCACGCGATCGAGGTGCCCATCCAGACGGCCATCGTGGTGTTAACGCGGTCGACGACGGCCACGGTGCGGAACTCTTCGTCGTCCGTGCCACCTTCGGTGTTGTTCATCGTGTTGCGATGGAAGCCCGTCGCGAAGAGCTGGTCGGGCGTCGGGTTGGGCAGAAGATCGCCGGCTAGCTGTTCGATGGTGAACTGGTCAAAGGGTTGGTTGCGGTTAAACGCATCGATCACCGTGTCGCGGTAGCGCCAGATGCTGCGCGGCTGGTCGTCGGCGTAGCCCTTCGAATCGGCGTAGCGCGCGAGATCGAGCCACAACCGTGCCCAGTGTTCGCCGTAGGTCGGCTTCGCGAGCTGGCGGTCGACAAAGCGCTCGTAGGCGTCCGGCGCGCGATCGCGGGTAAATGCATCGACCTCTTCCAACGTCGGCGGAAGTCCGGTGAGATCGAGCGCGACGCGGCGCGCAAGGGTCGGCCTGTCCGCCTCGGGCTGCGGGCGCAGTTTTAAAGGCTCCAGCTTCGCGAGCAGAAAACGATCAACGGCGTTTTTTGGCCAGGCGGTGTTTTTTACGACTGGTGCTTCGATACGGCGCACTGCCTCGTAGGACCAGTGTTGCGCGTAGTTCGCGCCCTCGGCGATCCAGCGGCGGATCAAGTCGATCTCGGCCTTGGCGAGCGATTTCCCCGTCTTCAGCGGCGGCATGTGCTCCTCCGCATCCTCAGTCAAAATGCGGTCGAGGAGTTCACTTTTCTCCGGCTTGCCCGGCACGATCGCGAAACCGCCACCACCAAGATCCTCTATCGCCCCGACGCGTGTATCGAGACGCAGCCCGTGCTGACCGCCCTTGCGGTCGTGCTCGTCGGGCCCGTGACAGCGGAAGCACTTGTCGGACAGGATGGGCCGGATGTCGCGGTTGAAGTCGATGGTCGCCGGCGCGGCGGCGACCGCGAGCGGAAGCAGAAAAAGGAGCGGACGAAGAAGAGGATCGTATCTCACTTGGGAGTCGGCGTGGCGGGCGAAAGTTGCGAAAGCGCGACAAACCAAACGCCGTGATTCCGGGGCGTCAATGGCTGCGCTCCGTGAATTGATCCGCGTAACCTGTGGCGCTGTCTGTGACCGGCTAGCTGTCGGCGCCTCTTCCAAACGGCGGTGGAAGGCCGCCTCGGCCGGAGATGCCCCGTCACTCCACCCGCTCCGGCTTAGCCGTTTCGGCGGTCATCTTCGTCGGCAAGCGATAAACATCGCCGGTCTTCGTCGCAAAATAAAGCGACGAAGGCGTGGCCTGCACGGCTGAGCCATCGGCCCAGATGGCATAGAAATCCGGGTGCGCGTTCACTGGCTTACGCGCATAGGTATGGTTATACTTGGAATCGTGGGTGAGGACTTTGTTCACGCGCCAGTTGCGGCCTTGGTCACGGCTCACCCACATCATCATCTCGCCGCCCGTGCCGCCCTTCTGCGGGCCCGGCGCGGTTGGGGCGATCACCCGCCACAAGCCGTCTGGTTCGATGTAGAGCGAGCCGTGGTCATAGTTGTGGTCGGACGCAGTGAAGACGCGATATTCCCAGTCGCTGCCGGTCCAGCGCGCCGTGTTCCACATGAACGGCCCCGACTTCGGGCCTGGGTCGAAGCCCTTCGACGTGAGAAACAAGATCACGGGCTGCCCCTCCTTCGTAAACGTGATGTCCTTTAAATAAACGTTGAGGTCCTGGGACCGGTAGTCGCGCACGAGTGCGGGATTCTCCGCCTTCGTCAGCGGCAGCGTTACGGGCTTGCCCTCCACGGTCGTCCATGTGCGGCCGGCGTCACGCGTCTCGAGGTAGTAGATGTTGGTCCGGAAATTCAGCCCCGTGCCCGGGCGGCCGTGATCGGGATGCAGATCAAACGCCGTGGCCACCCGGTCCGTGTCGCCCTGTCGCCAAGAGACTTGGTAGTCGCCCATTTCGATGTGTGCGATGAGCTGCGGCGCGGTCCAGGTCTTTGCGTCGGGTGAAGATTTCCAGTTCAGCGTGCGCTGGCCGTTCTTGTAGAGCGTGTGGAGAAACAGGAACTGCTTCGACTGCGGCAGATACCACGGTTGAGTGTAGGAGAAATTGGTCGTGGTGAGCAGCTCCCATGCGGTGATGTCATAGGGCTGCTTCGATTTGTGAATATAGGAGGGACGCGATGTCCCGTGCGCGGACGAGAAAATATAGAGATATCCGTCCGCATCGATCGAGAGCGTAGGATTGTCATGGGCGTCCTCGGTGCGTTTCTGCACGATGCGCACCGGCCGTGGCACTGTCCCAGTGGCGTGGTCGTAGTAAGAGACGTAGTGCTGCAGTTCGTCGTTAGTCTCGGAAACATTTCCCGCCGAGCCGCCGTAAACAAAGAACGTCTTTTGCTGCGACTCCACGTAGATCGCGATGGGCACGTGCTGCTGTGGGTAAGTCGCAAATCCGCCGGAGTATTTATAGACGTATTCGGACTTCACCGGCTGGTTCATATACCAGATCCCGCGATAGCCATCGCCGACCTGCGTCACAAGATCGTCGGGCTTGGCGGGAGCCTTGGGGGCTTTGGTTGCCTTCTCGGCGCCGAGGACGGTCGAAGCGCCGAGCGCGAAAATCAGGAGCGAACCATGGAAGCAACGAGTGGAGAAGAAGGTGGGTTGCATGGGGGCAAGCGGGGTAGGGTGCAGACCCAGCACACACAAACGAACGGCGGCGTCCATCCCTTGCTCGCCGCACTTTCGTGCTGAGGACGAGCGAGGCGAAGATTCGGGCCGGATACGGCGCAAGGTGGATCTTCACCCCATCGTGCCGTCATCTCGGTGCCGGCACTCTCCGGCGCTGATAAAATTTCTCCCACTCTCTTGGCGGCGGACGGTGACGGTGGCGAGTGTTGTCGCTGCGATGCTAGGTGTGATCACGTTCTTCCATTGGACGGTGGCGAGTAGCGGCGGATTCAATCCTCCCGGCGAGGAGGACTACTACAACTTCCTCGTCCGTGGGTGGCGCAACGGCCACCTCTATCTCAGCAAGGCGCCGCATCCTACCATGCTCACGCTGGCCGATCCCTACGAGCCGGCGCAGAACGGTCCCTTTCGCCTCGGCGACGCATCCTACCACGACGGTCACTACTATCTCTATTTTAGCGCAGTGCCCGCGGTGTTGGTGCTGTGGCCTTATTTTCTGCTCACCGGTCGCGAACTCGGCACGACGACCGCGATCTTTGGATTTGCCGTCATGGGATTCCTCGCGACCTCGACCCTCTGGCTGCGCCTGCGGTCCCGTTATTTTCCGGCCAGCGCCGGGTGGCTCGCGCCGTTGGGTGTGGGGATTTTAGGGCTGGCGAGTCACGTGCTGGCCCTGCAAAGGCGTCCGCTGGTATGGGAGCTGCCGATCGTGACCGCCTATGCGTTTGCGATGCTGGCTTTGCTCCTGGCTCATGTTGTGATCACGCGCGCGTCGAAAGCGGCGGCGACTGCCGCCGGTCTCTGTCTCGGACTAGCGATCGCTTCGCGGCCCACCTATGTCTTCGGCGCGATCGCGTTTCTGCCCCTGGCGTGGTGGGTTTGGCGACGGGAGGGCAGGGCGGGCTCAACTCTCAGGTGCGGAGCGGCTGGTTTGGTGCTCTGCGCGGTCGCAGTGCTGACGCACAATCATGCCCGCTTCGGGCGCATGCTGGAGTTTGGCCAAAACTACCAGGTCACGAGCATCTACGAGGCGAAGGCGGTTCATTTCAGCCTGCGCTACATCCCGCACAATCTCGCGATCTACGGCTTCCAAGCGCCGCAGTGGACGCGCGCGTTTACCTTCGTTTCCGCTACCGTTGATCGCGCCGGACCGCCGGGCTATCTCGGCGGATGGAACGAACCGGTCGCCGGCCTCGCCCTCACGTTGCCCTTCCTCGGCCTCGCAGCGTTTGCGCCATGGGCGTGGCGCGGAAGGTCCCCCGACGAGACGCGCGTCGTTCGTTGCGAATTGCTCGTGCTCAGCGGTTTCTTCGTGGGCCTTGCCGGTGTCACGCTGGCCTACTTTCTCTCCACCCCACGCTATCTCGCCGATTTTACGCCAGCACTGGCCTTGCTGGCGGCGATCGGTGCCTTGGCGCTGGAGCGACGGGTGGCGACGACTCGCATTCGCCCGGCGGTGCTGAGCGGTATCGCCCTGCTCGGCTGCATTTCCCTCACGATGGGCTGCCTCCTCAGCTTCGACTACCACCAACGGATGCTCCGCAACCTCTGGCCCGTCGGCTGGCAGCGGCTCGAGGCGTTCTTCGCTGCACCGCCATCAGGCACACCTCCGCATTGACCCCTCGTGCCGGTTGCGTCCTTCTCCCATGCACCCGCCTGCCCCGCATGAGTTCTCCCGCTGCCCCCGCGCCCGCCTCGCAACGTCTTGTCTCCCTCGATGCTCTTCGCGGCTTCGATATGTTTTGGATCCTCGGGGCCGATGCGCTGTTCACCACGCTCGCCAAGGTCTGCGATATCGCCCCGCTCCGCCTCATCGCCGGCCAACTCGAGCACAAAGACTGGGCCGGATTTGCGTTCTACGACCTGATTTTTCCGCTCTTTGTTTTCATGTCGGGCGCTTCGCTCGCGTTCGCGCTGCCGAAGATCATCGAGAAGGAGGGCCGCGCCGCCGCCGTGAAACGCGTGCTCTTCCGCGGCGCGCTGCTCTTCGCCATCGGGCTATTTTACGCGGGCGGTGTTCAGACGAAGTGGCCCGATATCCGCGTGCTTGGCGTCCTCCAGCGCATCGCCCTCGCTTACACCGGCGCCGGCCTCCTCTTTTGTTTTTTCCGTCCGCGCGCCCTTGTCGCCATCGGCGCCGCGATCCTCGTCGGCTACTGGGCGCTGCTCACGTTTGTGCCGATCCGTGATGTGCAGATGGAGCGCGCCGCCGTTCCCGCGAAGCTCGGCATCGCCAAGCCCACGCTCGAGCAGGCGCAGCAGCTCTATGCGTCGACGACGGCGCGCGTCACGGGCGCCTACGATCCCGGACGTAATCTCACCAATCACCTCGATTTCGAATACCTCGGTGGCCGCAAATACGATCTCTACTGGGACCCCGAGGGTCTGCTCAGCACCGGCCCCGCCGTGGTCTCGTGCCTGCTTGGCGTCTTCGCCGCCCTCGCGATCCGTCGGCGAGATTGGGATGATCGACAGAAACTCACCTGGCTCGCCGCCGGCGGCGCGGCCGCAGTCGCGTTGGGGTTTCTCTGGGGTCTGCAATTCCCGGTCGTGAAGAAGATCTGGACCTCATCCTTCGTGCTCGTGGCCGGCGGCTATAGCGCGCTGCTACTCGCGGCGTTTTACTACCTGATCGACGTGCGCGGCTGGAAACGCTGGTGCGTGCCCTTCGTGTGGATCGGTATGAACCCGATCACGCTCTACCTCATCAGCGGTATCGTCGGCTACCGGAAGCTCTCCGCGCGTCTCGTCGGTGGCGATGTGGCGGGCTGGCTCGACACGACCCTTGGCGCCGGCTGGGGCAACCTCGGCGTGGCCGTCGTCGGCCTCGCGCTCATGCTCGCGCTCGCCCGTTTTCTCCACGCCCGGCAGATTTTCCTGCGGGTTTAGGGGCTTAGCCCGTTTCGGGCGGTTGACTCCCCCTGTCCGGCGTTGGAAGAGTGCCGGTATGACCCCTTCCTGCTCACCCCGCGCGGGCGTTCGCTCGTGCCTTGCCGCCGTCCTGTTCTGCTGTGTATTCGCCGCCCATCTGCTCGCACAGACCACCGGCACGATCGAAGGCCGCATTACCAATCCCGCCACCGGCGGCGTGCTCGAAAACGCCCGCATCTCCGTGGTTGGCTCCGCGCACGAAGCACTCAGCGACTCCGGCGGCTTTTACCGCCTCGATGGAGTGCCCGCTGGCGCGGCGCAGGTGCGCGTGTTTTTCAGCGGTTTCCCGCCCGCTGCCGCCACTGTCAATGTTGCTGCCGGGCAGACCGCCCAGCGTGATTTCGCTCTAGCCCTCGCTGCTTCGGTCGCAGATCCCGCCGGGGCGCCGGGCGCCGACGGCACCGTCGTCAAACTCGACGGCTTCGTCGTCGCCACCTCGCGCGAGATGAGTGGCGCCGCTCTCGCCATCAACGAACAACGCTTCGCCCCCAACCTGAAAAACGTCGTCGCCACCGACGAGTTCGGCGACATCGCCGAGGGCAACGTCGCCGAATTCATGAAATTCATGCCCGGCGTGAACATCGACTACGCCGGCGGCAACGCCCGTGACATCTCCCTCAACGGCGTGCCGTCCACTTACGTGCCAGTAACGCTCGACGGCTTCGGCCTCGCCAGCGCGGTCGGCGGCGGCGCCGGCGGCACCTCGCGCGGCATCGGCCTCGACCAGGTCGCGATCAACAACCTCTCTCGCGTCGAGGTGTCCTTCTCGCCCACCCCGGACTCACAGGGCAACGCCCTCGCCGGCTCCGTAAACCTCGTCCCGCGCAGCTCCTTCGAGCGCACCCGGCCCTCGGGAAATTTCAGCGCCTACTACCTTCTGCGCGACGACATCAAGAAGTGGGGCGAGACGCCCGCGCCCCGCCGGCCCACGCGGAAGATCCATCCCGGTTTCGATCTCTCCTACATTGCGCCGGTGAACAAGCGCTTCGGCTTTACCGTATCTGCCGGTATGAACCGGCAATACTCCGGCGAGCCGCAGATCCAGAACCTCTGGCGCGGCGTCCAGACCGCGACCAACGGCACCACCTTTCCCCACACCTCGTTCGACAAGCCCTACCTCTCGTCCACAATCATCCGCAACAGCGGCAAGGACACCAACCGCTCCTCGTTCGGCGTCACCGCCGACTACAAGTTTACCAACAAAGACCGCGTCGCGCTCTCGTTCACCTATTCGACGTTCGATGTGCGGATCAACCACAACGAGCTCACGTTCGATGTCGGCCGCGTGAATCCCGGCGATTTCTCGCTAGATTTCACTCGTGGCGCCGCCGGCCAGGGCACGCTGCAGCTCGTCACCACCGGTAACTCCCGCCAAAACTGGACCGTCATGCCGTCGCTCGTCTGGCGCCACGACGGACCGATTTGGAAACTCGACTCCGGCTTTGCCTACTCGCGCGCCGCCAATCGCAATCGAAGCGTCGAGTCCGGCTTCTTCGACACCACGACCGCGCGCCGCACGGGTGTAACGGTTTCGTTTGCGGACATTTTCTACCTCCGGCCAAACATCATCACGGTGACCGATGCCGCCGGCGCGCCCGTCGATCCCTACGCGTTGAAAAATTACGTCCTCACTTCCGCCGGCGGCAACACCCGCAGCACCGACGACTACAAGCGAACCCTCTACGCCAACGCCCGGCGCGACTTCTACGGTCGCGTGCCGCTTTCGCTCCGCGCTGGCGTCGATTTCCGCCAGGCCGAACGCGACCAGCGCCTCTTCGTGCCGGCCTATACCTACGTCGGCCGCGATGGCGTCGCCAGCACGACCCTCACCGCTACGAGCGACGATCTCGCGCTGCCGTTTCTCGATCCGAGCTTCTCCGACCGGCAGCCCCACTACGGCTTTCCTAAATTCCAGGGCGTGAGCAGCGAACTTTTCTACAATCACTTCGCCGCCAACCCGACCTACTTCACCTCCAATGCCAACACCAGCTACCGCAATCTCGTCACCAACTCGAAATTTGCCGAGGAGCTCGTGTCCTCGGCCTACGTGCGCGGAGATCTCTCGTTTTTCGAGAACCGCCTTAAGGTCGTCACCGGCCTCCGCGGCGAGCAGACGAATGTTTCCGCCCAAGGCCCGCTCAGTGATCCCACGCGCAACGTCCAGCGCGACGCGCAGGGTAAACCCATCCTGGGCGCCAACGGTCGGCCCCTCCCGATCGTCGCCGCGACCGACGCCCTCGGGGTTTCGAAACTCACGTTTCTCGACCGCGCCGCTAACTCCGAAAAGGAATACCTGACCCTTTTCCCGAGCATCAACGCCAGCTACAACCTCCGCGAAGACCTCATCCTCCGCGCTGCGTGGTATACGTCCGTCGGACGCCCCGACTTCAACCAATACGCTGGCGGCGTCACCCTGCCTGACCCGGAAAATCCCACGCCCAACGACCAGATCACGGTCAGCAACGTGAGCATCAAGCCGTGGAGCGCGCGCACCTTCAACGCCCGCCTCGAGTATTACCTCGCGGGCGTCGGCCAACTTTCGTTCGGCGGCTTCCGGCGCGATTTTGAAAACTTCTTTGGGAACACCATCCTCCCTTCTACGCCGGAGTTTCTCGAACTCTACAGCCTCGATCCCAATGTCTATGGCCGCTACCCTGTCGCGACCCAATACAACCTCGACAGCACCGTGCGTATGGAAGGCCTCAACCTCGGCTACAAGCAGGCCCTCACCTTTCTTCCGCGGTGGGCGCGCGGAGTGACGGTCTTCGTCAACGGCGCCTCCCAGCGCATCCTCGGCCCGCAGGGCTCCGGCAATTTTCCTGGCTTCATTCCCCGCACCGCGAGCTGGGGCGTGAGTCTTAACCGCGAACGCTACAGTCTCCGGGCCAATTGGAACTACCGCAGCCTCCAGCGCCGCGGTGCTGTCGCTGCCGGCAACAGCATCGAGCCCGGCACCTACACCTGGTGGTCTAAGCGCCTCTATCTCGACCTCAATGGCGAATACAACCTCACCCGGCGCTTCGCGCTCTACGCCAGTATTCGCAACGTCGCCGACGCCCCCGACGACATCAAGGTCTTCGGGCCGAGCACGCCGGCCGTGGCGCGATTCCGCACGCGCGTCGAATACGGCTCCCTCTGGAGCTTCGGCCTCAAGGGGACGTTCTGAGCCGGCCGCCGCCGGGCTCCGGCGGCACCGTCACCTCATGGGAGACTGCGGGGTGGGCGAGTTCGTCGCACAATTCTCCCACACGTCCGGAGAGCGTCATTGCCACATCCGCTGCGTCGAGGCGACCACCTCGGTCCAGCGCGTAGGCCAGCTCCGTCAACTCCGCCCGCAGGCCGTTGAGCTTGCCTAGGAGCGTGCGGGCCTCGGGGGAATTCATGCGCTGACCGTGCGGGAGATCGCAGAAAGACGCCCGATGCTCACACCGCAACCATCGTCTTGAATCCACCGTAAGTCATGCGCTGGGATTCGAAGAGCATTTTGTTCGGATCACATAGTGCGGTGAGACGTGGATCTTTCATGACCGCCGCGTTCACGCGGTTGCGCTGGGCCCGCGATTTGAAGGTGATCCATGAGAACACGACGGTCTCGCCGGTCTTCACCTTGGTAAGTTTGGGAAACGACAGTCCGCAATGCACCGCAAGATCGTCCGCGGCACATTCGCGAACCTCGAGCGCGCCGTGTTCGCGCCAGATTTTTGCGGCCTTGAGCGCCAAGCGACGATACGCAGCGAGGTTTTTCTTCGGAACAGGAATGACGTAGCCGTCGACGTAGTAGGTCATCGTCGTGGTGAGGTATATTTAGGCCGGGGTGACGCGCGCTCCGAGCATCGGGCGAAACGCGCTGCGATACGCCCACGCGAGATAGAGCTCCAAGCCCAGGATCACGACGGCCATCGCGAGGCCCGACGGTGCGAGAAATACATGGACGGCTACGATGTTCACGATCACGGGTGCGATCAGCGCCAATGCCAGCGGCACAAAGCGGTTGAGCAACAGCAGCGCGCCCACGACGACCTCGGTGCCCTTTACGAGCTGAAACAAAAAGCCCGTGTTCATCATCGCCGTGGAAAAGGCCACCAGCTTCGGCGGGAGCGTCTCGGGCGGCGGTGGTGGCATGAGGTTGAGCAAGCCCATCAGGCCAAAGACAAAGAACATCAGCCCGAGCAGCACGCGGGCGATGGTGGGCAGGTGACGGGCGAAGCCCTTCGGTGCGGAGGCGGGAGAAGCGGGAGGATTCATGAAAGTAGCGAGAAGGGGCAGGCTTACTTCTTGGCCGCCGACTCGACGACTTTCTTGAGATTGCCGAGACCCTCCTCGAAGGGCCCGCCGATCATTTTGTCCATGCTCATGAAAAGGCACATGATCTTGGAGAGGTAGTTGTTGTCGCCGTCCATGCTCCACGTGACGGTCGTGCTGCCGGCGGCGGGCTTAAGGCGAAACTCCGCGCGGCACACACCCTCCATGGGCGTGAAGAACTCCAACTTCAGCTGCACGCTCTCGTTGGGTCGGACCGCGACGATGGTTTGGCGGCCGGAGCCGACGTCGCTGTTGCCGCTCCATGAGTTGCTCGCGCCGACGCCGCTCGCCGGACCGTCGAAGGTGTATTTGGCCGCCGGGTCGAGCTTCACCCAAGGTGACCACACTTGGGCTTTTTTGAAGTCATTCAGGTGGGGAAAAATCTCTGCGGGCGCCGCGTTGATCGCGAGCGAGCGCTCGATATGATAGGTGCTCGGCTGAAACGCCGCGGCGATGAGGATGACCGCGATGACGGCCACGAGGGCGAGGAGGATTTTTTTGAGCATAAGCGATGGGGGGCGCGTTGACCTCAACGCGCGGGATGCACTTACCATTCAACGAGCGAGGTCGGCTGTTTCGGACACGGGGTGGGTGTTTTTAGGGCAAAATGTCCTTTTTGCCCCGTGCCATTCGTCTTAGATGCAGCGACCTGCTCCAAACTAATAATTTCCACCGCTCGGACCTCCATGGAACCACAACCAGCCGCCACCCCGTTTCTCCTGCTTTTTCGTAATTCCGGTCCCGAGACCCACGCCCACCTCTCACCGGCCGAGCGCCAACAACTCGTCACCCACTGGAACGCCTGGTATGACGGTCTCGCCGCCGCTGGCAAAGCCACCGAAGGGCAGCCACTTGACTTGGAGACACGCCTCGTCTCCGGCGCGGGTGGATCGCGGGTGGTCGACGGCCCGTTTGCCGAGGGCAAGGAAGCCGTGGGCGGCTATGTGAAGCTCCACGTTGCCTCCCTCGACGAAGCCACCGCCATCGCCCAAAGCCACCCTGGACTGGCCTACGGCCTAATCATCGAAGTCCGCTCCATGACGGTCGCCTGCCACCTTGGCGTGACCCATCGCTGAGCCGTCGCGCGTGACCGATACTACCTCAGTCCCACCGCCGCCGTCCGATGCGCGCCCTGCGCAGTTGGTGGAGCATTTTTTTCGTCATGAGACCGGCCGGTTGCACGGGGCGCTCATTCGCCTCCTTGGAGTGAATCACCTCTCGCTGGCCGAGGATATTGCCCAGGAGGCGATGCTCCGCGCGCTCCATTCGTGGTCCATGGGCGGCGTGCCCGCGAATCCCTCGGCCTGGATCACCCGCGTTGCGATGAATCTCGCGAAAGACGCACTCCGCCACCGGCGCATGTCGGACGCGAAGGAAACCGCGATCATTACCCACTTGGAGCAGATGGCGCCTACTCCCGCGGTTGCTGCGCTGCTCGCGCACGAGATCCGGGATGATGCGCTGCGCCTCCTCTTCATTTGTTGTCATCCTTCCATCGCGCCGGACGCCCAGGTGGTGCTCGCGCTCAAAGTGCTTTGCGGCTTTAGCACGGGCGAGATCGCGCGGGCGTTTCTCAGCAGTGAAGCAGCCATCGAAAAACAGCTCACGCGCACCAAGCAGCGCATTCAGGATGCCGGCCTTGCCTTTGAGTTGCCCGAGGGGGAGGACCTCGCGTCTCGCCTCGATGGTGTGCTCGCCGCGCTCTATCTTCTCTTCAACGAAGGCTACAAGGCCTCTGCCGGCGAGCGCCTCCTCCGGGAGGACCTCTGCTCCGAGGCGATCCGCCTGACCGCGCTCCTCGTCACCCATCCCACCGGCGATACGCCGAGAGCGCACGCGCTGCTCGCACTGATGTATTTCAGCGCCGCGCGCTTCCCGTCGCGCGTCGACGAACACGGTGACCTCCTGCGCCTCGAGGACCAAGATCGCTCCAAGTGGGACCAGGCGCTCATTGCCCGCGGCCTCGTGGCGCTGGCCGGCGCGGCGCAGGGCGCCGTCCTGAGCGAATATCACCTGCAGGCGGGCATTGCCGCGATTCACTGCACCTCCGCCGATGTCGCCTCGACCGACTGGCCGCGCATTCTGCGCCACTACGATACGCTCTATGCGTTGAAACCCTCACCGATCGTCGCCCTCAACCGCGCGGTTGCGGTTTCTTACGTGGCGGGGCCGCAAGCCGCGCTCGACGCCATCGCCGCGGTCCCGTCGCGGGACCGTCTGGAGTCGCATTACCTGCTTCACGCCGTGCTCGGTGAACTGCACTGGCGCCTCAATCACCACCGTGCCGCGGCCGGTAATTTCCGCCGTGCCCTCCACCTTGCCCAGGTCGGGCCCGAGCAACTCTACCTCACCCGTATGCTGGAACGCGCGGATGGAGCAAATGCAGTGAGTTCCCCCCAAACAACCTGACTGCTGCGCAGTGGTCGCCTGGCGCCGCGGGCGGCTATGAGACGAGGCGATGGCGGATCTCCGTGTAGAACACGAGGGCGAGGGAGAGCAGAGCTGCGGAAAGTGCGCCGAGGACCAAAGGGTCAAGGAAGGGAGTTGCGACTTGCGTGACAGCGGCACCGATCTCGGCGGTGAGATCGATGGCTGATCCGCTCCGTGGGGTCGCGAGCATGACGTAGGTGAGGCCGGCCAAGGCGCCCGAGCCAATGACGATCACTCGAAGGAAAGAGGAGTTACGAGCTCCGCGCTGTGGTTGAGTCAGGCGGGAGACGACCTGATGTGAAAATCCATCGTCAGGGAGGGGCGGAAGG
>CANGHW010000074.1 GCA_947453695.1 Opitutia bacterium | reverse complement strand
TTGATCATACGTTCCAGTTCACGGTGCTGAAGGTCGTTTACCTCGATGGATTCGGTTGGTCGGCCCATGGCCGGGAGGATAGGAGCGCGAATCACGTTATGTCACTACAATAACGAGACACTACACTAGTCGCCCCTCCCGCCCGTCCAAACCGCGCCTCCGCCAACTTTACCCTTGTCTTATCGCGACTCGATCTCATTTCAGGACGCCATGTTCGTCTCGCCTTGCACTTTGCGCTCCACGCAGTGCGCCGCGCTCATCGCGTTGGCCGCTGTGGCTGGCATTGCGCGGGTCGAGAAACCCCAAGGGACCTCTCCGGCGGAGGACCAGGCCTCCCCTTCAAAGCAGTCCCGCGCCGAGTCTAGCCCGCATGATCGCCGGGTGGGCTACCACGCTCCCCAAGCGATGTCTCCTTGGCTCCACCCGGTCGCCACCGTCGCTTTGTGGTTCCTGAGCGGAGAGGACCTTCGTGCCGCGTCCGATCTTCGCACCGCGCCCAAGTCACACGCGATGTCTGATCTCGACCTCGCCTTCCCCTCCCCGACCGTTTTGCCGGCTCACTCCGTTCGCCGCGCCCCCGCGTGGCCCCTTTCCCCACCCCACGCTGCCTTTTCCGCTCGTGACCATCTCATCCCCTTTGCCGTTGGCCCCCCAAGCCGCGGTCCCCACTCCTCCCTCCGTGCGGTTGGCACTGCGGTGCCCGGAGACGATACCGTGCGTAGCTCGTCGGTTTCTTCGTTCTCCTTTTTCGCTTTCCGTCCCGTCGCGCGCCTAGCGTGCCCTGAGTTTTCCGGCCCAATTTTGGTCGGCCTGTCTTTTGCCCCGAGTTCCGCCCTGCGCGGCGAACCCGTCCGGCTTTCCGCCCCAGCCCAGCTCCGTCCGCCGTTTGGCGCGCCCGTCTGCGCCAGTCGGGGCCTTGCCTTTGCCTAAATATGAAAACAACCACGCTCCTTTGGCCCTCTTGCCTCGCGCTGCTCGCGCTCCTCGTCGGTTTCCCCGACGCCGCGTCGGCCCAGCCTCCTGCTCCGGCTACGCCGAGCTACTTGCAGCCGAGCGAGGACGCCCAGCCTCTCCCGAAATTTGAGGTGAGCGACCACCGCGAGTCCACCTATGCGAGCCCCCGTAGCATCACCGCCACCAAGACCGACACCGCGCTCGTGAATGTCCCGCAGTCCCTCAGCATCGTCACCCGCGAGCTTATCGACGATCAGGCCATGCAGGGCATCGGCGACGTCACCCGCTACGTGCCCGGCGCCGGCATCGCCCAGGGCGAGGGCAACCGCGATACCCCCGTCCTCCGCGGCAACTCCACCACGGCCGATTTCTTCGTCGATGGCCTCCGGGACGACGTCCAATACTTCCGCGACCTCTACAACGTCGACCGCGTCGAAGTCCTCAAAGGCCCCAACGCCATGATCTTCGGCCGTGGCGGCTCCGGCGGCCTCGTCAACCGCGTTACGAAACAGGCCACCGGCGCCCCCACGCGCGAGGTTTCCCTCCAGTTCGGTTCGTGGAATCAGGTCCGCTCCACCCTCGACCTCGGCGAGGCCGTCACGCCGTCCTTGGCCTACCGCGTCACCGCGCTCTTCGAAGACAGCGACAGTTACCGCGACGGCGTGTCCCTCCGCCGCTACGGCATCACCCCCACGGTCACGTGGCGCCTCGCTCCGCGCACCACCGTCCGCGCCGGCGTCGAACACTTCCACGATGAGCGCACCGCCGACCGCGGCATTTCTTCGTTTCACGACCGCCCAGTCCCCACCGCCGCCTCCACTTTCTTCGGCGATCCCGCCCAGAGCCCCGTCGACGCGACCGTCAACTCCGCCTTCCTCGTCCTCGACCACTCGTTTGCCCAGCGCATCACGCTGCGAAACCACACGCGTTTCGGTCGCTACGAGAAGTTCTACCAAAATGTCTACCCCGGCGCCGTGAATGCCGCCGGCACCACCGTCGCGCTCTCCGCCTACAACAACGCCACCGACCGCGACAACCTCCTCAACCAGACCGACCTCGTTCTCCCATTCGCCACCGGCACCGTCCAACATCAGGTCCTCACCGGCCTCGAGCTCGCCCGTCAGGAGACCGACAACCTCCGCCTCACCGGTTACTTCACCACCATCAGTCCAACGACCTCCTCCCTCAACGTCCCCCTCGCCGTCCCGCGCACCACGCTGCCGTTGACGTTCAGTCCCGGTGCGACTGACGCCCACAACCACGGCATCGCCCACACCGTCGCGCTCTACGCCCAGGACCAGATCACGCTGCTCCCGCAGGTGCTGGCCGTCGCCGGCGTGCGTTTCGAAAACTTCTCCGTCGACTTCCGCAATCACCGGACCGCCTCGACCGTCGACAGCACCGACCGCCTCGTCTCTCCGCGCCTCGGCCTCATCTACAAGCCCGCCGAGCAAGTCTCGCTCTACACCAGCTACAGCACGTCCTACGTCCCCCGCGCCGGCGAGCAGCTTGCCTCCCTCACCCTCACCAATCGCGCCTTCGATCCCGAGTCTTTCACAAACTACGAGGTCGGCGCCAAGTGGGACCTGCGCCCCGACCTCGCCTTTAGCGCCGCCCTCTACCGCCTCGACCGCGGCAACGTCGTCATCACCGATCCCGCCGACGCCACCAAGTCCCTCCTCGTCGACGGCCAACGCGCCCGCGGCCTCGAGCTCGGCCTCACCGGCCGCCTCACCCACCGCTGGAGTGTCGTCGGCGGCTACGCGTATCAGGATGGCACGATCACGACCACCCAGTCCGCCACTATCCTCGCCGGCGCCCGCCTCGCCCAGCTTCCGCGCCACACGTTTTCCCTGTGGAACCGCTACGACTTCAGACGGACGTGGGGCCTCGGCTTCGGCACGATCTACCGCGACGATCTCTTCGCCTCCACCGACAACACCGTCCGCCTGCCTGGCTTCGTCCGCTTCGACGCCGCGCTCTTCTGGCGCGTCAGCACCCACCTCCGCGCCCAGCTCAACGTCGAAAACCTCCTCGATCGCACCTATTTTTCCACCGCCCACAGCAATACCAATATCACTCCCGGTTCGCCTCGCGCCCTCCGCCTCAGCCTGACCACCCGCTTCTAATTCCGCACGCCGCACTCCGCGTGCTTCGTCTCCCGCCGCGGGTCCGGCGCGCGCTTGCGCGCCCGCCCGCTGCGTTCCACCTTACCTCGTGATGAGTTCACTCCGCCCGCGCCCCTTCCTACTCCACCCCGCCGCGCGCGTCTCCGTCTTTCTCCGCCTCCCCGTCTTACCTTCCCTGCTTCTCTCCGCCCTCGCCCTCGCCTTCCTGTCGCACCCACTCCCTGCCGCCGACGACGAACCCCCGCCCTCCATCTGGCCCACCACTACGCTCGAGACTGGCGACCGCGGCGGCACCTACTTCGGCCAGAAGCCTGATCCTCAGAAATCCCGCCACTACTACATCGCCGCCGAATTCGTCTCTTGGGACTACGTGCCCTCTGGCAGCGATGATGTCTGCGGTCTCACACTCCCTCCGCCGGTCCTCGCGACCCGCACGCATCAGAAGCTCCGTTACGTCCAATACACCGACGCCACCTTCCGCACCCGCGCCCTCGCCCCGCGTTCCCTCGGCATCCTCGGCCCGGTCCTCCGCGGCGTCACCGGCGATTGGATCGTCGTCACGTTTCTCAATCGCACCGCCCAATCGTTGTCCATGCACCCGCACGGCGTGCGCTACGACAAAGACAGCGAGGGCGCCTACTACCGGCCCGATCCCGGCCGGGGCGCCGCCGTCGCTCCCGGTGCCCGCTTCACCTACGTCTGGCACCTCGACGAGTCCTCCGGCCCGCTCCCCACCGAGCCCAGCTCCCGCGCCTGGCTCTACCATAGCCATGTCCTCGGCGACACCGAGGCCAACCTCGGGCTCGTCGGTGCCCTCATTGTCACCGACCCAAAACGCGCCCGCCCTGATGGCACTCCAGCCGATGTCGACCGCGAGTTCGCCACGCTCTTCATGATTTTTGACGAGAGCGGCCTCAGCCAGCCCGTCCCGCTTCCCGCCAACGGCCGCGCCACCGCCGCTCCGCCCCCCCCGCCCCCCGCCAACGCTCCCACCCTCGACTGGGCCCGCACCCAGCAACTTCTTGAGGACGGCTCCCGCTCTTCCATCAACGGCTTCCTCTTTGGCAACCTGCCCGGTCTCGAGATGAACGAGGGCGAGCGCACGCGCTGGTATCTGTTCGGCCTCGGCTCCCAACGTGATTTCCACACCGCCCACTGGCACGGCCTCCGCGTCGTCGAGGATGGCCGCCGCCGCACCGATGTTGTCGAACTCCTCCCGGCCACCATGAAGACGGCCGACCTTACCGCCGACAACCCCGGCTCCTGGCTCTACCACTGCCACGTCGCCGATCACATGCGCGAGGGCATGTTCGCCCGCTTCACCGTCTTCGCGCGCGACGCCGTCGGTGCCTCCCGCGATCCCGCCACCGCCTTTCTCGGCCTTCCGTCCGCGCTCACCTCCGTCCGCCTCGAGCAAGCCGAGTCCGTCCTCAACGTCTCCGTCACCCCCGCCCGCGCCGACATCGTGATCACCGGCACCGCCACCGTCCCCGATGCCTTCGATCCCGCCGCCGCCCCGCTCCGGATCCAATTCGGCGCCAAGTCCATCGAGCTCCTCCTCACCGCCCCCGGCCTCGCCCGCGCCCCGCGCGCCCTGTTCCGCTACCTCAACGCCGATGACTCCGGCCTCGTCCGCGGCGGCCTCCTCCAATTCGAACTCACCTTCAGCGGCCCCGACTGGCTCCAAGGCGTCCCCACCGTCCCCGCCGGCAACCCTCGTCCCGTGCCACTCACGCTCTCCTTCGGCGACCTCACCCACATCACCACCGCCCGCGTCACCACCCGCTTGGTCCCCGCCGGCAAACGCTAAGGGCAGGACGCATTGCCGCCAAAGCGCCGCCCCGCAAAGCGGGAGCGGCCTTACGCCGCGGCTCCGAATGTAGAGCAGGCTTTACGCCCGCCTCGTCTAGTCGGCGATCAGCCGACTCCTCCGACTCTTCGCGTAGGCGATCAGCCGGAGCCGCATCGTAAAAAATTCGCCCCTTGGCGAATTTCCTTAGCGTTCAACTCTCTGCGTCTGCCGAATGCGGGAGGGTCATTCCGCCACAACTCCGAATGTCGGGCGGGCTTTACGCCCGCCATGCCTTGTCGGCGATCCGCCAACTCCTCCGATTACCCGCGAAGCCGACTAGCCGCAGCCCCACTCCCCCCCCTCGGCGAATTTCCTTAGCGGCCAAAATCCGTCCGAAAAACGATTCCCTCCCCCTCTCGCGTTCTCCCTCACCTCCGCATTGACGCCGCGCTCCAATCCCCGACCCTAGCGCGCCCATGTCATCGCCGTCTGACTCCTCCGCTCCCGCCCACCCTGAAGCCGCCGCCTTCCTCGCCCGCGGCCAAGCCATCGAGCAAAAGGCCGCCGCGCCCGCCGATCTCGTCGACGCGCTCCGCGCTTACGACGCCGCGATCACGATCCTCCGCGCCATCCCCGTTTCGCCCGCCTCCCTCCGCGACCTCGCCGTCACCCTCATGCACCGCGGCAACGCCCTGCACCGCGCCGGCGACGCCACGCACTTCACCGCCGCGCTCGCCGCCCACCGCGAGGCCACCGAACTCCTCAACCGCTTTCCGCTCAGCCCCGACGCCTCCACGCCCCCCGAAGTCGCGTTCAACCACCGCCTCAACCTCGCCGGCTCCTGGCTCAATGTCGCCACCCTCACCCTCGCCGACACCACCGTCGAGCACCGCCTCACCCACGCCCGTCACGCCGCCACGCAAGCGCTCACGCTCCTGAGCACCGACAACCTCTCGCACGCCCACGCTGCCGCCGCCGAGCTCACGCTCCTCGCCCACCGCGCCCACTGCGACATCCTCGGCCAGATCATTCCTGCCGTCGCCGACGCCGAGCTCCAGCGCGACCTCATCTCCGAAGGCTCCGACACCGTCGAAGCCGGCCTCGCCCTCGCCCGCCACTGCGAGCAAAACGGCGCCCGCCACTTCCGCCCCCTCGCCCACCGTCTCTATCATTTCGGCGCCCAGCTCTACCGCATTTACCAGCCCCACTTCCTCGCCGAATTTCTCATCGAGCACCTCGACCCCGAGCAATCCCCCGGCGCCGTCGCCGACGACACCGTCCTCTACGCCATCGCCGACGAAGCCATCGCCAATACGCTCCAGAGCCTCCAGTCCCCGCGATTCTTCGACGCCACCCGCCCCCAGGCCGCGCGCCAGCTCGACACCTCCCGCGACCTCAAAGCCGTCGCCGCCCGCCTCGCCACCCTCCGCACGACCCACGTCCCGCAGCCGACCATCAGCACGACAACGACAATCACGTGACCATGTCCTGGCTTCGTGTTTCGCACGCCAGTCCCGAACGCCCACGCCAGTCGCCCCGCAGACGAGTCAGCCGCCTCGCATGATACCCCTGAGCCCAGAATCGCGCACTCGATTGGAAGCACTGTTCCCTGCCTCAGAGATCCCAGTCGCCGAACGATTGCTGGTTGAAAGTTGTGGCGACGGCCTGCCTTTGACCGACGGGGCGAACGAGGACTTTTGGGACAGAATTCGATTTGCGGTGCTGAAGTTGTCGCACGGCGATCTCAACACCCTCCGACAAGAGATCGAAGGCGCCAATTGCGACTGGCGCGACACGTTGGTCGCAGCAGGATTTGGCCATGATTGCATGGCCCATCGTTCGTGGTTTCCACCTGCGAGATAGTCTCCCTGAAAACTAGACTCGGTAGCGCGTAGGCCCCAACGCCCGCTTCGCCCCACCGATACCGCCGCTCCCGATTTTCCGGGTCGATCCGCGCCATCCAAGATCAACGGTCCCCCCTCACTCATAATCCTCATTCAGCGCCCGCAGAAACGCCTCGAGCGCCAGCAAATCATCCGCGCTGAGTTTCACGCCCGCAAACTCCTCCGGCGCGTTCCGCAGTTTCCCTTCGCGCGCGAGGTCCGTCACGCGGTCGTAGAACCGCAGCACCTCCGCCAGTGTGCGAAACCGTCCCGTGTGTAAATATGGCCCCGACTGCCCGAGATCCCGCAGCGTCGTCGTCTTAAACCGCCCGATCGTCCGCGCCAGCACGTCGTCGCGGGAAAATTTCTTCGCCCCGCCTTCCTCCGGATTGAGCAGTCGCTCCAGCACGCGTTGCGGCTCCGGCCGGTCCGGATTGCCGTAGGCATTCCATAGCCCGAGGTCGGTCGGCGGCGGCGGCCCGAGTCCCGGCAGGGCGAGAAACGGCCCTTCGGCGTGCGGATGTTTCTCCGTCGGCGGCAACCACGTGTCGAAGTCCGCGTTGCGCGCCGCCAGTGATGGCACGTCGAGTCGCATAAACGCCCCCGCGCCGTTCAGCGCATCGAAGTCATCTTGCGCCGCGCCCGTGTTGTGAAACGCAAAGTCCGTGAACTGCGGCGGGGTGTGACACGCCGCGCAATTACCCGCTCCCGTCTTCATCGGCGTTCCCGTCACGCTCCTCCGGACACCCACGCCACCGCCGAGCTCACGCTCCTCGCCCACCGCGCCCACTCCGATATCCTAAGCCAGATCGTTCCCGCTTTCGCCGGAGACACCGTCCTCGACGCCATCGCCGACGAAGCCATCGCCGACGCGCGCCAAAGCCTCTAGTCCCCGCAATTCTTCAATTTAGCCGCCTTCAGGCCGCGCGCCAGCTCAACCCCCTTGCGCGACCTCAAGGCCGTCGCCTCCAGCCACTCTGCCCTCCGCTCCACACACGTGCCGCAGCCCGCGATAAGCACGACCGCAACCATAACATAAGGGGCCCCACCAATCGCATCGCTGAAATTTGTTCACAGATGGGTATTATAATAAACCATACAGAGTAAAACCACTTATTAAACTCCGGGAATAAATCCCAAATTGCCGAATTATTTTCCCAGGAATTTGCGCATCTTGTTCTGCTAAAATGTGATTCATGGGGGGCGATCAGCCTGCCGTTTACCTCCCCTGCCCCGATCTATTCCTGCGAACCACAATCACTAACTGAGATGCCTCACAGCGCCCATTCAACCCGAAAATCCGCCCAACTGACTTCGCTCACGACGCAACTTATTCTGCTGAGCGGAATCCCGTCCTTCGGTTTTATCTTGGCGTTGGTCGCCGCCTATCTCGGCCCAGCTTTTTCCTCGCACTCGATTCGCATGGCTACGGATGAAGCAGCGCCTCTCGCAGATCTAGCCCGCACCATGCAGCTCAGCGTGGCAATCATGGAAACTGATTTCGCCCAAATCACCACCACTTCACGGCGGGACGAAATGAAGGTCTTCACCACCGATGCCGAGAACCGGCAGGAGAAACTCGTCGCTGGACTCGCAAGGTTTCGCCAGTTCGCCACTCAAAACAAGGATCACCAACGCCTAGAACAGATCAAGGCCATCGAACAGGCACTCTCAGATTATAGCTCCAACGGCCGTCTACTCGCGGAGGCGTTCAGCTCGGGCAACCGGTCGGCCGGCCTTAAACACTTGGACGCAGTAAGCATCACCGGCGAGAAGCTCCAAAGCCTCGTCGGCCCGTTTGCCGATGGAGAAATTTCCCGCTTCACCGAAACCCTCCGGGCAGCCGCCAAACAGCAGCAAAACATAATGCTGGTCGTGCTCGCCGGCGGCCCACTCCTGCTCGTCACGTGTGCAGTGTTCACCTGGATCGTCGGCCGGCGGATCCGCCATCAAATGCTTCTGGCGACGGAGACACTCATCCGGGTGGGCACTAAGAACCATTCCCTTTCCGTCACCTTGAACAGTTCCGCCAGTAATGGAGCCGAGCGCGCCGCTACCCAATCGACCGCACTACAGGCCACGGCGGCCAACCTCAGCCAGGTCACTTCGCTGATCCAGCGCAATAACGCCACCACTACTCGCACGCGGACGCTCTCCACGGAAGCCCGGGAGGTGGCCAATGCCGGTGCCAGCAATGTAGCCGCAATGCAGTCCGCTATTCAGGAGATCACAACCGCCAGCTCGGAAGTTGGCACGATGCTCCGGGCCATCGAACAAATCACCCGCCAGACCAATCTGCTCGCCCTAAACGCCGCGGTCGAGGCGGCCAGGGCCGGTGAGGCCGGGTTGGGCTTTGCGGTGGTGGCAGACGAGGTTCGCGCCCTCGCCAATCGCTCGGCCGCTTCCGCTGCCGAAATCTCACAGAAAATTGAAGCCTCGGCACAAAAGAGCATGCAGGGCGCTCTGATCATCGCCGACGTCGCGCGCAACTTCGCCACCATGCAGCAACAGGTGCGCGAACTCGACACCTTGGTTGAGGCGATAACCGTTGCTTCCAATGAACAAAGCCAGGGCCTCACCGAGGTTAACCAATCCGTGACCGAACTAGAGCAAATCACCCGCGCAAACTCTGAACTGGCCCGCGAATCATCGGAGAACTCTCAAATACTTCAATCGTGCGCGAAGGAAATGAACGTGGTGATCACCGATATTATTCGATGGGCAGGTGGCCGGGGCGGCACCGAAGTGCAGGGGGCCACTGGTCAGCCTCGCTCGGGAATCGCAGCTTTGCTCATCGCTCCAATTCGAGACTTGGTTAGGTCAATGCGACGCGGCTAGCCGAGTTTTTACCAAACCACTCAGTCATCTCCCGTCCCCTGCTTGACGTTACGCATCCTCAGGTTCGCCAAGTCGTCCGAGAGCTACGTTTCTTGGGTGAAACACCGATTCGTCCATGCGCTGATCGGATAAAGCGGATGTCGCAGCCCACGATTTTGGCGCAGGCCGCGTAAAAAATTTACGGAGCCCTACGATTTGCTTCCTCACGAAATAGAACACCATCTCTCTGACGCAGACATTAGCGGGAAAGACCCGAAATGAGGCGCATCGCAGAAGCAGATATTTCCCGCCGCCACAGTCCCCGCCTTCGTGGCCTGCCTCCTGAAAGAAGGATGCGTCACGACGCCACCACGTCTAGATTCAGCCGCCAGCCCGCCCCACGCGGCCATCTGTTTTAATACGTGCCATCCGTGGTTAAAAATATTCGCCCCCATCGCCCCTTCATTCCCAAGCACCGCCTCCCCCCACGAAACCACCCCTCACTGCGCCGCCCCCTTCACTCATAGTCCTCATTCAGCGCCCGCAGAAACGCCTCGAGCGCCAGCAAATCGTCCACGCTGAGTTTCACCCCCGCAAACTCCTCCGGCGCGTTCCGTAGCTTCCCTTCGCGCGCGAGGTCCGTCACGCGGTCGTAGAACCGCAGCACCTCCGCCAACGTGCGAAACCGGCCCGTGTGTAAATATGGCCCCGACTGCCCGAGATCCCGCAGCGTCGTCGTCTTGAACCGCCCGATCGTCCTCGCCAGCACGTCATCGCGGGAATATTTCTCCGCCCCGCCTTCCGCCGGATTGAGCAGTCGCTCCAGCGCGCGTTGAGGCTCCGGCCGGTCCGGATTGCCGTAGACATTCCATAGCCCGAGATCGGTCGGCGGCGGCGGCCCGAGTCCGGGCAGGGCGAGAAACGGCCCTTCGGCATGCGGGTGTTTCTCCGTCGGCGGCAACCACGTGTCGAAGTCCGCGTTGCGCGCGGCCAGTGACGGCACGTCGAGTCGCATAAACGCCCCCGCGCCGTTCAGCGCATCGAAGTCATCCTGCGCTGCGCCGGTGTTGTGAAACGCAAAGTCCGTGAACTGCGGCGGGGTGTGACACGCCGCGCAATTCCCCGCCCCCGTCTTCATCGGCGTTCCCGTCACACTCCTCCGCACGTCCTCCGGCGCCGTCGCTGGCTCGCGCAAAAAGATTTTCAGCCCACGCAGCTCCGCCTCGCCGAAGTGAAACGGCTGGTCGTGATACTTCAGCCGCCGCTTCCGGTCGTGCACGAACTTCGGCTCCGTCAGCGCTTCCACCGCCGCCCGCAGGCGTCGCGTGTAGGCCGCCGGCGTCTCGCCCTTGGCCGGTGCCCGCGGCAGCTTGTTCGCCGCGAGAAACGCATCGTAGGGCGTCCCGTTGTGCAGGCCGCGCGCATCGCGCGAAAATTTCAGCGAGCGCACATACGCCGCGATCAGCCGCGCGGTCGCGTCGAGCACCTCGACCTCCGACGCGACGGCGACGTCCACGCGAAATTTCTCCGGCAGCCGCAGCGCCTCCGGAATCGCCGCATCCGTCCCGCGCAGCAGCGTCGCGTAGGGCAGCTTGCCATACTCCGCCGCCAGCGTGCCCGTGCCGTCGTCTTCGCGCATCACGCGCGCCGCGTGTTTCCGCGCCACGTCCTGCTCTCCGGGCAGCCAGCCATAATTTCGCCCCGTGATCATCCCGACGACCAACGCCTCCGCGCTCGCGAACTCCCCGTCGAAATTCAGCAGCGTCCCTGCCGGCCCTTCCAGCGCCCCCACGAGCGAGCGCGAATTCCGCGCCGTCGTCGTTTTTCCATCCTCCCGCACGGGCACCGGGCTGCGCCGCGCGAAATCCGCGAAGGTTTCCACCCCGCGCCCCGGCACGCCGCGTTTGCCTTTCAACTCTTCGTTGAGGTGACACGCCGCGCAATTCATCGCCTGCCCCGCAAAGGGCCCGCGCACGTTCGACGACCCGAGCTTCGCCACCGCCAGCTTGGCCAGCACCGGATCGCCTTTCTTCAGCGGCGCATTCACGTTCGCCCCGCCGTGCGCGAAGAAAAACTGCGCAAACCGCGTCTCCAAAAACAACCGCTCCCCCACTTCGACTTCCGCCGGCGGCACCGGCCGGGCCGGCGCTTCCGCCGCCATTTCCTCCGCGCACAGCGCCGCCCCGCTCAGCGCGAGCACTATCCCGCTCCACCCGGCCAGCCATCGATTGAAACGCATGTCCGCCCCGAGACGTCGCCCACCGCCTCGCCGTTTCGCGTCCCTCGACTTCTCCGCAACCACGCCCCGTCCCCACCGTCTCCTTCTCCCATGCTCCGTCGTCTCACCTTTCTCCTGCTGTCCGTCTTCCTCTTTCTCCCGTTCACTGCGCCCGCCGCCTCCACCGCCGCGGCCGACCCGCTCACCACCCTGCGCCCCGGGCACCCGCGGCTCCTCCTGACTGATGCCCAACTCGCCGCAGCCGTGGCCGCCGCCCCGACTGATCCGCTGCGCGCCGCCCTCCACGCCCGCATCATCGCCCTCGCCACCGCCGAGCTCACCTCCACTCCGGTGAAGCACGTCCTCGTCGGCCCGCGCCTCCTCGACAAATCCCGCACCGCCCTCGGCCGCGTGCTCACAACGGCCATGGCTTTCCGCCTTACTGGCGATGTCCGTTTCGCCGAGCGCGCGAAACAGGAGCTGTTCACCGTCGCCGCGTTCCCCGACTGGAATCCCTCTCACTTCCTCGATGTCGCCGAGATGACCCTCGCCGTCGCGATTGGCTACGACTGGCTCTACGCTCAGCTCACCCCGGCCGAGCGCGCCACCCTCAAGACCGCCTTGCTCACCCACGGCCTCGCCCTCGCCACCGACGCCTACAATCCCGCCGGCGCCAAGAATCTCCAGGTCACGCGGTGGGTCACCGCCCACCATAACTGGAACCAAGTCTGCAACGGCGGCCTCCTAGCCGGCGCCCTCGCTCTCGCTGAAGAAGAGCCCGCCCTCGCCCGCCTCGTCGTGGCCGGCGTGCGCCGCTCGCTGCCGCTCGCCATGTCTGCCTACGCGCCCGACGGCGCCTACCCCGAGGGGCCCGGCTACTGGGGCTACGGCACGACCTACAACGTCATCGCCCTCGCCCTTCTCGAGGGCGCCCTCGGCACCGACTTTGGCCTCGCCGCTGCGCCCGCGTTTGATCGCACGACTCTTTATCGGCTCCACGTGCAGGGCCCTACCGGTCTCGCCTTCAACTACGCTGATGGCGGCGCCAGCCTCAGTGCCTCTCCCGCCTACACGTGGCTCGCCACCCGTTTCCCGCAACCCGTCGCCCTCGCCCACAGTCGCGCCCTGCTCTCCACCGCCATCGCCGCGAAAAAAGCGGACCGCGAGAGTGACCGCTTCTTCGCCCTCCATGCGATCTGGTTTGCCGGCGCACCTTCCGCCACCGCGGCCCCCGCACCGCTCGATGCCCGGTTCACCGGCCCCGCCCAGCTCGCCTTCTTACGCAGCGCCTGGGCCGATCCCCGCGCCCTCTACGTCGGCTTCAAGGCCGGCTCCAACGACGTCAACCACTCCCACCTCGACCTCGGCTCCTTCGTCCTCGACGCCGACGGCGTGCGCTGGGCCACCGACCTCGGGCCCGACGACTACAACCTCCCCGGCTACTTCAATTTCAAACCTGGCGCCCGCCCCGCTCCGCGCTGGACCTACTACCGCCTCAACAACCGCAGTCACAACACCCTCACTCCCGCCGACGCCCTCCAGGACGGCAAGGCCGACGCCCCGCTCACCGTCTTCACCTCCACCCCCGCCCGCGCCCACGCCGTCGCCGATCTCACCGCCGCCTACACCGGCACTGCACAAAAAATCCTCCGCGGCATCGCCCTCCTCGACCGCGCCCGAGTCCTCGTGCAGGACGACCTCACCGGCCTCGAGCCTGGCACCGCCCTCGTCTCCCGCGTCCTCACCGGCGCCACGATCACCCTCTCCGCCGACGCCCGCACCGCCACTCTCACCAGCGAGGGCCGCACCCTCCGCGTCGAACTCCTCTCCCCCGCCGGCGCGCGGTTCACCACCCGCCCCGCGACCGCGCCCACCGCGAAGGAGCGCGCCAATCCCGGCATCACCGACCTCGCCGCCGAGGTCACGTCCTCCACTGCCGACACCCGTCTCGTCCTGCTCTTCACCCCAGTCGGCGACCACTGGCCCGCGTCACTCCCGCTCCCCGCCCTCACGCCGCTCGCCGACTGGAAATAATCGTCGCGCCTCTCTCGGCCAGCAGCCGCCCCTACTTCACGCCGCCTTTCCGTCCTCCACCGGCTTCAGTCCCGCGGGAAACTTAACACCTTCCCACCGCGCCACCACCGCCGGCGCCACGCAGTGGCACAGCACATTCACCCCCGTGCGGATCGGGTCGATCAACGCATCGATGCCCAGCAGCAGGCCCAGCCCCACCAACGGCAGACCGAAGCTCTCAAACAGCGCGGTCAGCACGACATAGTTGGCGCGGGGAATTCCCGCCACGCCTTTGCTCGTCAGTTTCAGCGTCAGCAAGATCAGCACCTGTTGCTCGATCGACAGCGGCACATGCGCCGCCTGCGCCACAAACAGCGTCGCCAGCCCGAGGAAGAGCGTGCTCCCGCACAGATTCAGGCTGATGCTCAGCGGCGCCACGATGCCGAGGATCCGCGGCGGCACGCCGAATTTCTCCATCTTCTCCAGCGTCTGCGGCAGTGCCGCCGCACTCGAGGTCGTGGCAAACGCGATCAGAAACGGCTCCCGCACGAAGTGCGCGAAGCGGCGCAGCGACACGCCCGTCGCCAGCAGTGAGCCACCGAGGAAGAAGACTAAAAAGATCAGCTCCGCGCCCCACGCCGCCGCGAAGAAGCGCATCAGCCCCACGAGCACTTGCAGCCCGCCCGAGGCCACCGTCCCGGCCATCGCCGCGAAGACCGCCGCCGGCGCCAGATACATGATCAAATTCGTGAACCGAAACGCGATCGCCAGCACCGTGTCCGCGAGATCCAACACCGGCCGCGCCCGCTCGCCCAACGAGCGACACGCCGCCCCAAACAAAAACGAAAACACCACGATCTGCAGCACGTCCCCGCGCGCCATCGCATCGATGATACTCACCGGAAACGAATTCACCACCACGTCGATGAAGGTCAGCTTCTGCACGCTCGGCGCCGCCGCCGCCGTCGCCGCCAGCGTCACCCCGTCGCCCGGACGCACCACCACCGCCGCAAACCACCCGAGCAGGAGCGCCAGCGTCGAGGCCACCTCGAAGTAGACAAACGCCTTCACTCCCATCCGCCCCAGCCCGCTCGACCCGCCCGAGCCGGCCATCGCCCGGAGCAACACGCTGAAGAGCAGCGGCGCGATGATCGCGCGGATCAGGCGCAGGAAGATATCGCTGATAAACTTGAGGTGCGGCGCCACCTGCGGCGCGATCGCCCCCACCACCACGCCGGCCGCCGCCGCGATCAGCATCCACTGCGCCGCCGACAGTCGTTTATACCACGCCGGGCGCGCAGCCGCAGCATTCACAGTATCAGGGGAAGCCATGGGGGAAAGTCCGGCCAGCAAGGCGACTCGCGCTCCAACTTCAACCGAAACCACCGCTCCGCGCGTATCTTGTCCGGACGATTATCGTCATCACCGCGCCAGAAGAATCCATTCCCTCCGCCTCACCTTCCTGCCACACTCCTCCCTCCCTGCTCGCCTTCTTTGCTTCCGCGCCTGTGCGCGATCCCTTTTCCTCACCGCCCCCCTTTTATCATGCGTCTTCGCACCACCCTCCCCCGCCTCTTCGCCGTCGTCGCCCTCGCCGCCCTTTCGTTGGGCTCGATCCGCGCCGCCGAGACGCCCGCCTCCTCCCCGCGCACGCTTGAGGTCCGCCCCGGCGACCGCCTCGCCCTCATCGGCAACACCCTCGCCGAGCGCCTCCAGCACTTCAACCACTGGGAGGCTCTCCTCCACCAGCGCTTCCCGCAACATCAGCTCGTCGTGCGCAATCTCGCCTGGCCCGCCGACGAGGTCGTCCTCCGCCCGCGCGCCGAGGGCTTCGGCGATCCCGACCAGCACCTCACCTTCGTCCAGGCCGATGTCGTCCTCGCTTTCTTCGGCTTCAACGAGTCGTTCGCCGGCCCCGCGGGCATCCCTGATTTCAAACGCGATCTCGACACCTGGCTCGGTGCCACCCTCAAGGCCGTCTACAACGGCAAAACTCCGCCGCGCGTCGCCCTCGTCTCACCCATCGCCCACGAGAATCTCCACGACCCGCTCCAGCCCGACGGCGTCGCCAACAACCGCAACCTCGTGCTCTACACCGCCGCCATGCGCGAGGTCGCCGCGACGCACGGCGTCGTCTTCGCCGATGTCTTTCAGCCCACGCTCGCCCTCTTCAACGCCCGCCCCGCCACCGCGCCCGCCTACACCATCAATGGCGTCCACCTCAATGCCGTCGGCGACGCCGCCTTCGCCCCGATCCTCGACCGCGCCCTCTTCGGCCCCGGCGGTTCCACCGCCAAGCCCGTCAGCGAGCCGCTCCGCGCCGCCATCCACGACAAGGATTTTCATTGGTATAACCGCTACCGCATCGTCGACTCGTTCTACGTCTACGGCGGCCGCTCCGGCCTGAAATTCGCCGACGGCCCTCAGACCAACCGCGACGTCATGGAGCGCGAGCGCGAGGTCCTCGATGTCATGACCGCCAACCGCGACCGCCGCATCTGGACCATCGCGCAGGACGGCTCCGTCGCCAAACCCATCGACGATTCCAACGTCCCGCCGTTCCTCCCCGTCGTCACCTCTTTCGGGATCAACCAATCCACCAACGCCGGCGCCAACACCGGCCAGACCAGCAAGACTGCCGAGGGCACCTCCGCCCAAATCCAGTCCTCCGACGTCACGCTCAAGAGCTTCAAACTCGCGCCCGGCTACGCCATCAACCTCTTCGCCTCCGAGGAGCAATTCCCCGAGCTCGGTAACGCCGTCGCCACCGCCTTCGACGCCAAGGGCCGCCTCTGGGTCTCCGTCATGCCGACCTACCCGCAATGGCGCCCCGGCGATGTCCTCAACGACAAGCTCCTCATCCTCACCGACACCGACGGCGACGGCAAAGCCGACAAGTGCACCGTCTTTGCCGACGGCCTCCACATCCCCATCGGTTTCGAATTCTACAACGGCGGCGTCATCGTCAGCGGCCAGCGCGAACTGCTCTTCCTCAAGGACACCAATGGCGACGATCGCGCCGATGTCCGCGAGATCATCCTCAGCGGCTTCGACTCCGCCGATAGCCACCACGTCATCAACCAGTTCACCTTCGACCCCGCCGGCGCGCTCTACTTCCAGGAGGGCACGTTCCAGCACTCCCAGGTCGAGACGGCCTACGGTCCCGTCCGCGCCAAAAACGCCGCCACCTACCGCTACGAGCCGCGCACGCAGAAACTCGATGTCTGGATCAGCTACGGCTACGCCAATCCCCACGGCATGACCTTCGACAAATGGGGCCAGGGCTTCATCGCCGACTCCTCCGGCGGCGCCAACTACTTCGCCACCGCCTTTTCCGGTTACCTGCCCTACCCACAGAAACACTCCAACATGAAGCAGTGGTTTCCGAAGCGTGTCCGTCCTACCAGCGGCTGCGAATTCGTCACCAGCCGCCACTTCCCCGATGAGGCTCAGGGCCGCTTCCTTCTCAACAATACCATTGGCGTCCAGGGCGTCCTCCAGCACACCGTCCGCGCCGTCGGCTCCGGCTTCGAAGGCAAAGAGATCGAGCCGCTCCTCCTTAGCGACGACCGCAACTTCCGCCCCGTCGACATGGAATTCGGCCCTGACGGCGCCCTCTACATCACCGACTGGCAGGAGGCCCTCATCGGCCACATGCAGTATTCCATCCGCGATCCGCTCCGGGATAGTTCCCACGCCCGCATCTGGCGCATCACGTATCCGTCCCGGCCGCTCGTCCCGATCTCGCCTATCGCCGGTGAGCCCATCGCCAAACTTCTCGACCTCCTCAAGCTCCCCGAGGATCGCACCCGCATCCGCGCCAAACAGGAGCTCGCCACCCGCCCCGTCGCCGACGTCATCGCCGCGCTCACGACGTGGATGGCGCCGCTCAAGGCCGATGTCCTCGCCGACCAACACCTCCTCACCGAGGCCCTCTGGGTCCACCAGTGGCTCCACGTCGTCAATCTCCCGCTCCTCACCCAGCAGCTCCGCTCCCCCGAGCCGCTCGCCCGCGCCGCCGCCACGCGCGTCCTCTGCTACTGGCGCGACCGCATCCCCACCGCTCTCGATCTCCTCCTCGTGCAAGCCAAGGACGAATCTCCCCTCGTCCGCCTCGAAGCCGTCCGCGCAGCGAGTTTCTTCACTGGGATCAAGGCCGTGAACGTCGCCCTCGAAATCCTCAATCACGAGACCGACTACTACCTCACCTACACGCTAGAGGAGACCATGCGCGCCCTCTCGCCTTCGCCGTCCGACGTCAAGGACCCGCGCGCTCTCGCCTTCGTCCTCAAGCGCATGACCAACGCTCAACTCGCCGCAGCACCCGCCCTCGAGTCCGTGTGGATCGCCCAGGTCGAGCGCAAGGGCATGGACGCCGCCACCCGCGACGCCGCCCTCTCCTCCCTCGCCCAGCTCCATAAATCCTCCCGTGAGGCCGAGATCGCCGCCGCCCTCGTTCGCATGGACGACCGCAACGAAGACACCGGCGCCGCCGCCGAGCTGGGCCGCCTTCTCGCCAATTCGCCGCGCCCCGCCCTCGAGACCATCCGCGACACCGTGCAGCGCATGGCCAACAAGGACCACTCCCTCGCCCCGGTCCGCCGCGCCGGCCTCGCCGCCCGCGCCGCCCTCGTCGGCGCCGACACTGTCTGGTCTGCGACCGAGGGCAGCACCGACTCCCGCACCCTCCTCCTTGATGCCCTCGCCCTCCTCGACGACGCCAACCTCCGCGCGCCGTTCCACCCGCTCGTCACCACCCTGCTTACGGCCAACGAGCCCTCGCTTCCCTCCAACGTCCGCGCCGCCGCCCTCCGCAGCCTCCCGCTCCTCGGCGAGGAAAACGCCGCCGCCCACGTTCGCCTCCTCGCCGCCGCCCTTCGCCGCGGCACCGAGCGTCCCATCGTCACCCGCGCCCTCCTCCGCCTGCCCGCCACCGCGTGGGCCGACGAGGATCTCGCTCCCACCGCCGAGAGCCTGCTCACCTTCGCCCAACGCATCCCCGCCTCCCGGCGCACCGCGCAGGACTTCATCGAGACCGTCCAACTCGGCAACCTCCTCGCGACCCGCCTCCCCGCCGCCGAGGCCACCCGCCTGCGCAAGACTCTCCGCGAACTCGGCGTCAGCGTGCTCACCGTCAAAGCCGTCAAAGAGCAGATGCGTTACGACACCGCCCAGCTCGTCGTCGAAGCCGGCAAGCCCTTCGAGCTCATCTTCGAGAACCCCGACATCATGCCTCACAACCTCGTCGTCGTAACGCCCGGCGCCCGCGAGGAAATCGGCAACGCCGCCATGACCCTCGGCACCACCCCCGACTCCGCCGGCCGCCTCTATGTCCCGAAGAGCCCGAAGGTCCTCGCCGCCACCAAAATGCTCGAGCCCGGCCAGCAGGAACGCCTGCGCATCACCGCGCCCACGACGCAGGGCGTCTACGAATTCGTCTGCACCTTCCCCGGCCACTGGATGATCATGTGGGGCAAACTCATCGTCACCGGCGACGTCGACGCCTACCTCACCGCCAATCCCGCCGTCACTCCCGCCACCGCGCCATCCCCCGCCGGTCACGACCACCACGCGCCCGCGAAAAAATAGTCCTCCCCCCGTAGCCCGGAGCTTCAGCCCGGGCTCCTTCACGCTGGCAACTCCAGTTTCCCCATCGGCTCGTGTCGCGCGTCGCGCCAATGCGCGCCGCACGTCACGTGAGCTCGACAATTCTTATCCTGGCCTTGCGCTGCAGCGCTAGGTCTCGGGCTCGGTATTCTCCACCACGCGCCTTGCGCGCCGCCGTGTTTTGCCGACACTCTGCCGAACCGCTTCTAGTCCGCCCTAACCGGCCTTCGCCACCGTCCACCCCCTAACCCCGTCGCACGCCTCACCCGTGTTTCGCCCTGTCGCATTCTTCTCACTTGTCGCTTCGCTCGCCGCGCTCCCGCTCCGTATGGCGGCCGCCGCGTCCACCGTCGATTTTAGCCGCGAAGTTCGTCCCATCCTCTCGGACAAATGTTTCCACTGCCACGGCCCCGACGAGACCGGGCGCAAGGCCAAGCTCCGCCTCGACACGCGCGAGGGCGCCACGCGCGAGCGCAACGGCATCACGCCCATCCTCCCCGGCAAGAGCGCCCATAGCGACGCCCTGCTCCGGATCACGAGCGACGATCCCGAGGAGATGATGCCGCCACCCGACTCGAAACTCCCGCGCCTCACCCCCGCCGAGATCGCCACCCTCACCCGCTGGATCGACCAAGGTGCTCCCTACCAAAACCACTGGGCCTTCGAGCCGCTGCCCTCTGCTTCTGGCGCTCAGCCCTCAACTCCCAGCGCTAAAGGTTCAGGCGTCCCTCTCGACCGCTTCGTCACCGCCGGACTCGCCTCAAAAAAACTCTCCCTCCAGCCCGCCGCCGATACCGCCACCCTCATCCGACGCCTCACGTTTGATCTCACTGGCCTTCCGCCCACGCCCGCTGAAGTCACGGCCTTCACCCGCGCCTCCACGGAAAATCCCGCCACCGCCCTCAACTCGCTCGTCGATCGCCTCCTCGCCTCTCCGCGCTACGGCGAACGCATGGCCGCCGACTGGCTCGACGTCGCCCGCTACGCCGACAGCTATGGTTTCCAAGTCGACCGCGAGCGCGACATGTGGCCTTGGCGCGATTGGGTGATCAAGTCCTTCAACCAAAACCTCCCCTGGGATAAATTCGTCACCGCCCAACTCGCCGGCGATCTCCTGCCCAACGCGACCGACGATCAGATCCTCGCCACCGCCTTCAATCGCCTCCATCCGCAGGAGAGCGAGGGCGGCTCCATCGAGGAGGAATACCGCATCAACTACGTCAACGACCGCGTCACCACCTTCGGCACCGCTTTCCTCGGCCTCACGCTCGAGTGCGCCCGCTGCCACGACCACAAATTCGATCCCATCCCGCAGAAAGATTTCTACGCCCTCGCCGCCTTCTTCCAAAACATCGACGAAGCGGGCCTCTACTCCTTCTTCACCCAGTCCGCCCCCTCGCCCGCGATGTGGCTGCCCGACGCAGCGCACCGCGAAAAATACTCCGCTGCCAGCCTCGCCGTAAAGTCCGCCGAGTCCGCCCTCGCCGCCCTCCGCCCCACCCGCGGCGCCGCCTACACCGAGTGGCTCACCGCCCCGGCAACTCCCACTGCCCCTGCGATCCTCCGCGACGAACTCGCCCGCTTCACCTTCGACACCCGCGACACCACCCCGCTTCCGCCCAAGCCCGCTCCCGCGGCCGCGAAGAAAAAGGCTGCCAGCCCGCCAGCCCAGGAGCCCTCCTCCCCTGAGGCTACGACCGCCGCCCCCGTGGCTCCGGTCGCACGCGCCACTCCCATCGCACCTGCCGCCCCCACCGCACCCGTCACTCCGCCCGCCAATCCCGTCCCATCCGAGGAAAAATCCGCCGACCTCGCCCGCTTTGCCGACAGCCTTCACCCCGAAGCCTACGCCACCACGCCCAAGGAAAACCTTTCCGTCCCCGGCCGCACGGGCGCCGCCACCGATCAGGCTCTGCGCCTCTCCGGCGATCACGCCGTGCAGACGAAGCTCGGCAATTTTCACCGCCACGATCCGTTTACGTTTTCCCTCTGGATTCAGACACCCGACTTCAAAGAACGCGCCGTGATCCTCCATCGCTCCCGCGCCTGGACCGATGCCGGCAGCCGCGGCTACGAACTCCTCATCGAGGAGGGCCGCGCGAAATGGTCCCTCATCCACTTCTGGCCCGGCGACGCCATTTCCATCCGCGCCGTCGATCCGCTGCCCCTGAACACGTGGGTGCATGTCGCGGTTTCCCACGACGGCTCCGGCCGCGCCACCGGCCTGTATCTCTACGTCGACGGCCGCCCCGTGCGCACCGAGATCATCCGCGACCACCTCACCAAGGACATCACCGGCGGCGGCGGCGACTCCATCGCCCTCGGCGAACGTTTCCGCGACCGCGGTTTCAAGGGTGGCCTCGTCGACGACCTCCGCATCTTCGCCCGCGACCTCACACCCTTCGAAGTCACCACCCTTTTCACCTCTGACACTCCTCCCTCTCAAGCCCCACCGTCCGCGCCCCCGCCCGACTTCGACACCTACCTCGCGAATCACGACGAGCCCTACCGCGCCGCCCTCGCCGCCCTCACCGCCGCCCGCGCCGCCCAGACCAAACTCGCCGACGAGGCCAAGGAGATCATGGTCATGCGCGAGCTCTCCACGCCCAAGACCGCCTACATTCTCAAGCGCGGCGAATACGACCAACGCGGCGCCGCCGTCCGCGCCGACACTCCGTCCGCGCTCCCACCCTTCCCCGCCGATCAACCGCGCAACCGCCTCGGCCTCGCCCGCTGGCTCACCGATCCGCGCCACCCCCTCCTCGCCCGCGTGACGGTAAACCGTTTCTGGCAGTCCCTCTTCGGCCGCGGCTTGGTCAAGACCGCCGACGACTTCGGCAGCCAGGGCGACCGTCCCGACTACCCCGAGGTCCTCGACTGGCTCGCCGGCGAATTCATCCGCTCCGGCTGGGATGTGAAGGCGCTCCTCAAGACCATCGTCCTCTCGCAGACCTACCAGCAACGCAGTTTCGCCACCCCCGAGATCATGGCCGAAGATCCGGAGAACACGTGGCTCGCGCGCGGCCCGCGCCACCGTCTCCCCGCCGAGATGATCCGCGACGCCGCCCTCGCCACCTCCGGCCTCCTCGTCGAGCAAGTCGGCGGCCCGCCCGTCTACACCTACGACATCCCGGAATCCTTCAAGCCCGCCCCCGCCGGCAAGGGCGCCGACCTCTACCGCCGCAGCGTCTACACCTTTTGGCGACGCACCGGCCCCGCCCCGATGCTCGAAGCCTTCGACGTCCCGAAACGCGTCGTCTGCGTCGCCCGGCGCGACACCACCAACACCTCGCTACAAGCCCTCGTCCTCCTCAACGGCCCGCAATTCGTCGAAGCCGCCCGCGTCCTCGCGGAGAAGCTCTACTGCGAACTCGGCGGCCAGCGCGACGCCCTCACCACCACCGCCTTCCAGCAGCTCCTTTCGCGCGCCCCCGACGCGACCGAACAGAGAATCCTCGCCCGCCTCTACGACGAGCAACTCGCCTGGTTCACCGCCCACCCCGCATCCGCCACCGCCCACCTCGCGCTCGGCGCCACGCCCCCCGACCCCAAGCTCCCCGCCCCCGCGATCGCCGCCGCCGCCACCCTCATCAACACCCTCATGAATCACGACGGCTTCGTCGTGAAACGCTGATGCCCGCGCCCACTCCCCCAGTTCCTCCCGCGCCTCTCTGCACCGGCCACGCGCCGTGGATGCAGATGAGTCGCCGCGAGTGCCTCAACCGCCTCGCCCTCGGCCTCGGTGGCATCGCCCTGGCCGACCTCCTCGGCCGCGACGCCGCTGCCGCCACCGTTCCCCTCTCTCCGTCCTCCCTTTCCGCCGATCTCCCGCACTTTGCCCCGAAGGCCAAGCGCATCATCTACCTCTTCCAATCCGGCGGCCCTTCGCAGCTCGACCTCTACGACTACAAGCCACTCCTCAACCAGCGTCACGGCGAGCAACTCCCCGACAGCGTGCGCGGCGGCCAGCGCCTCACCGGCATGTCGGGCAACCAGAGTTCCATCCCCATCGCCGGCTCCCCGTTTAAGTTTTCCCAATACGGCCGCAGCGGCGCCTGGTTCAGCGACCTCCTCCCGCACACCGCCAAGATCGCGGATGATCTCTGCATCATCCGCTCGATGCACACCGAGTCCATCAACCACGGGCCCGGCGTCACGTTCATGCAAACGGGTTCGCAGATTCCCGGCCGTCCCAGCTTCGGCGCTTGGCTCGACTACGGTCTCGGCAGCGCCAACCAAAATCTTCCGTCTTTCGTCGTCCTCATCACCAAGGACAAAAAGGGCCAGCCGCTCATGTCACACCTCTGGGGCGCCGGCTTTCTCCCCGCAAAACACCAGGGCGTGCGCTTCCGCTCAGGCGCCGATCCCGTCCTCTATCTTAACAACCCGGCCGGCGTCTCCCCGGAAAACCGCCGCCTCGCGCTCGACCGCCTGCGCGAGTTGCACGAACACCAGTTCGCCGGCACGCCCGATGCCGAGATCTCCGCACGCATCGCCAACTACGAGATGGCCTTCAATCTCCAGACGAGCGTCCCCGAGGTCACCGATCTCTCCGGCGAGCCTGCGCACGTCGTCGACTCCTACGGGCCCGACGCCCGCACGCCCGGCACCTTCGCCGCCAACTGCCTCCTCGCCCGTCGCCTCGCCGAGCGCGGGGTGAAGTTCATCCAGCTCTATCATCAAGACTGGGACCACCACGGCGGCCTCCCCGGCGGCATCAAGCGTGAGTGCCAGCAGACCGACCAACCCGCCGCCGCCCTCGTCGCCGACCTCAAGGCCCGCGGCATGCTCGACGACACGCTCGTGGTCTGGGGCGGCGAATTCGGTCGCACCAATTACTGCCAGGGCCAGATGACCGCGACCAACTTTGGCCGCGACCACCACCCGCGCTGTTTCTCACTCTGGATGGCGGGCGGCGGCGTGAAGCCCGGCGTCACCTACGGCGAAACCGACGACTACGGCTACAATATCACCAAGGATCCCGTGCACATCCACGACTTGCACGCGACGCTCCTCCACCTCTTCGGCATCGATCACGAGCGCCTCACCTACAAGTTCCAAGGCCGTCGCTACCGCCTCACCGACGTGTTCGGAAAAGTCGTCCCCGGTCTCCTCGCCTGAGCCCATCACGCGTCGATGCTGCCGCACTCTTCCACGATGGCCGACGTCGCCCGCCTCGCCGGCGTGCACCGCTCCACCGTTTCCCGTGCCCTGCGCGACGATCCCCGTATCACGCCTGATCAACGCGAGCAGATCAAAGCCGCCGCCGCCCAACTCGGCTATCGCACCAATCCACTCGTGGCCGCGCTGATGAGCGCGCGCCGCTCACGCCAGGAGCCGCTCTACCGCGCCACGCTGGGCTTTGTGACCAAGTATCCCCGCGAGCGCGCCGCCTGGTTCGCGCGGGAGTTCGGCCCGCTCCTGCAAGGCGCCACCGAACGCGCCCACGCACAGGGTTATCACCTCGAGGAATTCAACGGCCACGAACACACCCAGTCCCCGGCCCGCCTCTCGGAAATCCTGCAACATCGCGGCATCCACGGTCTGATCATTGCGCCGTTGCACTCCATCCATGACACCGTGCAGCTCGACTGGACCAAGTTTGGCGCGATTGCCGTGGGCTACTCCCTGCGCGAAGTAGCGCTGAGCCGCGTGGCGCACAACCACTTCACCGGCCTCGCGCTCGCCGCCCAGCAAGCTCGCACCGCCGGACACGAGCGGCTGGGACTCGTGCTCCCGCGTCGTGTCGTCGAAAAAGTCGGCAAACGCTGGCTCGCCGCCTTCTACCTCGACCAAGCCGAGCACAGCCCGTCCACCGCCGTGCCACCGCTGCTCTTCGAGGAGGAAAACGAAGCCGAGTTTCGCGCGTGGTTCACTACTCACCGCCCGACCGCGCTCCTCTGTCTCAACGCTGCCGTCCTCCA
>CANGHW010000073.1 GCA_947453695.1 Opitutia bacterium | reverse complement strand
GAAGACCTGGCCGAACGCGAAGAAGACCAACACCGGCATCCGCTACGTGGTGCTGCAGCCGGGCACGGGCGAGACGCCGAAGCCGGGCGACAAGATCGCGGTGCTCTACGTCGGAAAACTGCTTAACGGCACGGTGTTCGACCAGGCTACGGAGAAGGACAAGGCGTTCACGTTCCGCGTGGCGCGCGATCAGGTGATTCAGGGCTGGGACCAGATTTTTCAGCAGATCAAGGTCGGTGAGAAGCGGATCGTGATCATCCCGGGCGAGCTGGCTTACGGCACGCGCGGGCAGCCGCCGAAGATCCCGCGCAATGCGACGCTGGTGTTCGAGGTCGAGTTGCTGGAGATCAAGCGGGACTAAAAAGTAACCGCGCCGTCACATGGTGGCGTGATTTTGGGCCAACGCGCGCTCGCCCGCCGGCGGGATTCGTCCCACGCTCGGCGAAATGAGAACACAACTTCTCGGTGCGCTGGCAGCGTCGGCGCTCGTATTTACCCTCGTTCAAGGCGCGGCCAAGCCCACGGCGACGCTCCCCGGACTCCAGCGCGACGGTTCGGTGTTGTTGCCGAATCAATGGTCGCTCCGTCCCGTCGGGAAACAGATTCCGGTGGGAGACTTTCCCCTCAATGTCGCGCTGCACCCGGACGGGAAGTTCGCGGCGGTGCTGCACTGTGGCTACGGCCAACACGAGGTGCGCATCCTCGAGGTGAAGACCGGCCGTGCGGTGTCGCAGGTGGCGTTGGAGGAAGCGTATTACGGCCTCGCGTGGTCGCCCAACGGCAAGCAGCTCTACGCGAGCGGCGGTGGGGCGGAAGTGGTGCACGCGTTTGATTTCAAGGGTGGCTTCCTCAGCGAACCACGGGAACTGGTGCTGCGTCCGGCGAAGGAGCAGGGCGTGCCGGGCGGATTGGCGACGTCGAGCGATGGTCGGGCGTTGTATGTGGCGGAGAGCTGGGGCCAGCGGGTGGAGAAGATTTCCGTCACCGATGGAAAAGTGATCTGGGTGCGCTCGCTCGCGGCGGCCGAAGGGGCGGCGACGACGCAGCATGAAGGCGAGCGCGTGAAGCCCTCGGCCGATCCGGAGGCGCCGTTTCCCTACACCTGTCTGCCCGATGAAAAGAACGGCCGGGTATTTGTGAGTCTGTGGGCGAAGGCGGCGGTGCTGGTGCTCAACGCCGAGACGGGCGCGGAACTGGCGCGCTGGCCGGTGGGCTCGCATCCCAATGAGATGGTGCTCGGGCGCGACGGGCGGCTGTTTGTCGCGGAATCCAATCTCAATTCGGTGAGTGTGATCGACACGGCGACGGGCCGAGTGACGGAAAAGCTCACGGCGGCGCTGTTTCCTAACTCCCCGCCCGGTTCGATGCCCAACAGCCTCGCACTCTCGCCGGACGGCGAACTGCTCTTTGTCGCGAATGCGAACAACAACAACGTGGCGGTCTTTGACATCGAGACGGCGGGCAAGGCGCGCTCGCTCGGATTCATCCCGGTGGGCTGGTTTCCGACGAGTGTGCGGGTGTCGGCCGACGGCAAGACCCTCGTGGTGGCAAACGGCAAAGGTTTCTCATCAGCGGCGAATCCGCGCGGTCCGTTTCCCGGGACGCCAGTGCCGCGAGACCTCCAGGAATACATCGGCGGACTGATGCGTGGGACGATCTCGCTGATCGACCTGCCGGCCGAGAAGAAGCGGGCGGAGCAGTTTGGTGCGTGGAGCAAGGTGGCCTACACCTGCAGTCCCCTCGACGAAGGGGCGACCGTGCGCGGCCTGACGGCGCGGCCGGCGGGCAACCCGATCCCCGCAAAAGTCGGCGAGCCCTCGCCGATCAAGTATGCGATCTACATCGTCCGCGAGAACCGCACCTACGACCAAGTCTTCGGCGACATGGCCGAAGGTAACGGCGACCCGCGGCTGTGCCTATTTCCCGAAAAAGTGACGCCCAACGCGCATGCGCTGGCGCGGGAGTTTGTGCTGCTCGACAATTTCTTTGCCGACGGCGAGGTGAGCGCGGACGGCCATGAGTGGACGATGGGCGCGCAGGCGACGGACTTTGTGGAGCGGATGTGGCCCCTGAGCTACGGCCACAACGCGAAGAAGAAATACGACTATCCGTCCGAGGGACACTATCCGGTGGCGTTTCCGGCCAACGGCTACCTGTGGAACCGTGCGGCGGAGGCGGGCGTGAGCTACCGGAGCTACGGGGAGTTTTGCGATACACCGAAGAAGGGCCCGATTCTCTCCGAGCCGTCGTTGCCAATTCTCGTGGGGCACATCGACCCCTACTACAAGGCGTGGGATCTCGATTTCCCGGATGTGAAGCGGGCGGAGCGTTTTGCGGCCGAGGTCCGGCGCTTCGAAACCGAGGGTGGAATGCCGCGTTTACAGGTCCTGCGCTTGGGTAATGACCACACGGCGGGCGCGAAAGCAGGCAGCCGCACGCCGACCGCGATGGTGGCGGAAAACGACCGGGCGCTCGGCGTGCTAGTTGAGGCGGTGTCCCGGTCGAAGTTCTGGGCCGAAACGGCGATCTTCGTCCTCGAAGACGATGCGCAGAATGGACCGGACCACGTGGATGCGCACCGCATGCCGGCGTTGGTGATCAGCCCATGGACGAAGCGCAAGGCGGTCGACTCCACACTCTATTCGACGACGAGCATGCTCCGCACGATGGAGTTGATCCTCGGGCTGCAGCCGATGTCGCAGTTCGATGCGGCGGCGCTGCCGATGTGGGCCTCGTTTGACGGGAAAATGGATGCGACGGCGTTTACGGCGCGGCCGGCGCAGGTGGATATCGACGAGCTGAACCCGAAGCTGGCGTGGGGCGCGCGCGAATCGCAGAAGATGGATTTCACGGCGCCGGACAAGGTGGACGACATCAAGTTGAACGAGATCGTCTGGCGCAGCGTGCGGGGTGCGAATTCGCCGATGCCGGCGCCGGTGCGGGCGGCGTTCTACAAGGCGCACGCGAAAGATGATGACGACCGGTAAGGGGTCGGCCCGGGCTCCGGGTTTCGGGTGATGACGCAAAAAAACGCGGGCCGGAAGGCCCGCGTTTGAAGGAAACAGGCGGCGATCAGGGCTTCGGGGCCGTCGCGGCTGGAGCGAGCAGCTTGGCGAGCGTGGGCTTCATGGCGTCGGCCCAGAGTTGGTAGCCGGCGGCATTGGGGTGGAGCTGGTCGGGCATGATGGAGAAGGGGATCTTGCCGTCCTGGCCGAGGAAGACGGCGTTGATGTCGAGGAAGTGGACGTTCTTGCCGTCGTCGAGTTTGGCGAGCTCGGCATTGACGGCGTTGATGACCTCCGTGCGCTTGGTGGCATCGGCGATGGCGGCCTCGGTGATCTTGCCGGTGTTGTCCTTGCGGGCGCCGCGGGGGAAGATGGCGAGGAGGAGCACCTTGGTGCCGGGGATCTTGGCGCGAATCAGCTCGACGATCTTTTTGTTCGCCGCGGCGATCTCGGCGGCCGTGTGGCCGGCGGAATTGTTGGTGCCGAGCATGAGGACGGTGACCTTCGGGGTGATTCCGTCGAGTTCGCCGTTCTCGATGCGCCAGATGACGTGCTGGGTTTGGTCGCCGCCGATGCCGAAGTTGGCGGGGTTATTCTTGCCGTAGTAGGCTTCCCAGATGTGTGCGCGGTCTTTGCCAGCCCAGCCGGCAGTGATGGAGTCGCCGATGAAGAGCAGGTCGATGGGGCCGGACTTGCCGCGGGCGAGGAAGGATTCGTGGGCCTTGATGAAACCGGCATTGGGGACGCCGGCGGCGTCGGCCTTCACGATGGGGGCGGAGGCATCGACTTTTTTGGCCGGTGCGGCCGGAGCGGCGGTGGCCGGAGCGGGCGTCTGGGCGGCGGCGAAGGGCAGCAGCGCGAGGAGGGCGAGGGAGGTGAGCAGTTTTTTCATGGGGAGGAAAGGGTGCGGGCGAGCAGGAAGACGTGCGGCGGGGGTAGTCGGTAGCGGACGGAGTTGAGGCTAGGATTTCGCCCGCTGCGACCAAAGATTATCGGCCGTGTAGAGCGCGAGGCCGACCCAGATGAAGGCAAAGCCGGTGGCGCGTTCGCGGGAGAATGGCTCGTGATAGACCCACAGGCCGATCGCAAACTGCACGGTCGGAGCGAGGTATTGGAGCAAGCCGAGGGTGGAGAGGCGGATGCGGCGGGCGCCGTAGGCAAAGAGCAGGAGCGGGAGCGCGGTGATCACACCGGCACTGAGGACGAGGGCCTGGGTCAGGGCCGGGGCGTGACCGAGTGCACCGGCGCCGGTGTGCTGTTGCCAGAGCAGAAAGCCGACGGCGAGAGGGGCGAGGAGGAGGGTTTCGACGGTTAAGCCGGTGAGGGAGCCGAGCGGGGAACGTTTGCGCAGTAAACCATAGACGCCCCACGTCGCGGCGATGGCGAGAGCGAGCCAGGGTGGGCGGGCGAGTTGGGCGATCATGACCGTGACGCCGAGGGCAGCGAGGGCGATGGCGAGCCACTGGAGGCGACGCAGGCGCTCGTGCAGGATCCAGCGACCGAGAGCGACATTCACGAGTGGCACGAGGAAGTAGCCGAGGCTGCACTCGAGCACGTGGCCGGTGTTGACGCCCCAGACGTAGAGCAGCCAGTTGGCCGTGAGGAGCGTGGCGCTGAGGAGATTGAGGCCGATGGAGTGTGGCGTGGAGAGCGCGGCGCGGACCTCGCCAAATCCGCGCTGGGCGGCGACGAGGAGCAGCACCAACACGAGCGACCATACGTGGCGGTGGGCGATGAGTTCGACCGGGTTTACCGCCGCGAGTTGTTTCCAGTAGAGCGGGACGAGGCCCCAGGAAAAGTAGCAGATGCCCGCCGCGAGCGCGCCTTGGCGGGCGGCAGTGGGGGCAGACGGAGCGGAAGTGGACACGCGGAGACGTTCGCGAGTGCGCCCGGGGCGTCAACGCGATGGGACGCGGGCCGGGCGGGCCGGGCGAGGCAGTGAACCGGGCAGGCCGTTACTTCTTCTGGGCGGCGCCGGTAAAGCCGTAGCGCTCGCGGAATTCGGCGTCGGCCTGCGTGCGGGCGACATCGGCGGCTTTGCCCTGGGCGACGAGTTCGGCGGCACGTTTCTCGATCCAGCGCTGGCGCAGGCTCTCTTCCACCGCGCCAGGGATGGAGGGGTTTTCCTTCGGTTCGGCGGTTTTCTTGGAAAACAGGCAGCCGCTGGTGAGCAGAGTGGCCAGACAGAGAGAGGACAGGAGCAGGCGTTGGGTCATGACGGGATTTGGGTCGGGAACGTGGTGATCAGCCCGGGAGACAGCGAGTGTATCTTTTTGGTTTCGCGCTGAGTGAAAATAACCCTTTGTTGGCAACTATGAGTGAAGAGCCATCGAGTCCGCCTCCCGCGTTGCGCCTAAAGCCACGCCTAAAGCCGGCCGATGCGTCTGCCGCTCCCGCCACTGCGCCGGCCGCTCCAGTGGTGCCCGTGGCGACACCGCCACCGCCGGCCACGGAGGGTTCGGCCCCGCCGGTGGAGCCGCCTCGTCCACGATTGAAGCCGCGGCTGTCCGTCGCGGAGCCTGCGGCTGCAGCCACGCCAGTAGTGCAAGCCGAGCCGGTGCCTGTGGTTCCGCCACCTGCGCCTGCTCCCGCCGTCGAAACTGCCCCGATTCCCGTGGCCCCGCCGGCGGAGATTCCGCCGGCTCCGGCTGCAGCAGCTCCGGCGGCCGCTGCCGGAGGCTCCCGAATTCGCCTGAAGCCCCGGGCCGCCGCTGAGTCAGCACCTGCTCCCGGGGCCCCTGCGCCGGCAACGATCCCGCCGGCTGAGCCGGTGATTATCGCCGCGCCGGCCTCTGCGCCTGCCCCAGTCGCGCCACCCCCGCCGCCGCCCCCGCCGGTGGTGCCCGTGATTCCGCCGCCAGCCGTCATCCCGGCGCCGCCCCCACCACCACCGCCACCACCCGCGCCAGCGGTCGTGCCGGCAGTGATTCCCGCGGCACCCGCGCCTGTCCCTGCCGCTGCGCCCCCTCCACCGGTGGCACCCGCTCCGGCTCCCACGGGCGAATCTGGGGGAAAATTTAAACTCAAACCTAAAGTTCAGTTGGGCGGTGGCTCTGTCCCGGCCCCGGCTCCGGTTCCGGCGGCCGCCCCCGTCGCGCCCTCCTCGAGTGTTTCATCGCTGCCGCCGCCACCGCCTCCGACTGCGCCCAAGTTTCCGCCGCCGCCGGGTTTGGCCAAGCCACCCCCTCCACCGCCGGTCGCACCCGCAGGTGACGGAGCCCCGCCACCGCCGTCCGTGCCACCGCCGTTTCCGGTCGTGGCTCCGCCGCCGACGGGCCGGACGACGCCCCCCATTCCGCATATCAGTGCGCCCAACGAGCCGATCATAGAAGAGCAGCCACCGGCTTTTAAGAAGCCGGTCGTCAAACGTAAGATCAAACCGCTCTATGCCATTGCGGGCGTAGCGGCCTTGCTGGTGTTAGGCGGGGGCGGCTACTTCGTCTGGACAACCTATCTTTCGCCGCCCCCACCGCCGCCGCCTCCTCCGCGTGCGGTCGTGAAGCCCAAGCCGGCCCCGGCCGCAGCGCCCACGGTCGCAACTACTCCGGCGGCGACGGCGCCAGCGCAAGCAGCCGCGGTGCCCGCAGCACCGGCCCAAGCAGTGACGACGCCGATCGCCAACGCGCCGGCGAAATCCGCTGGCCCGCAGACTCCGTCCGAGACGCTTAACAACCTCGCTAAGGTGCCCGTTAACGCGATCAACAAGGCCCAGGACGTCGCCAATGCGCGCCGCGGCAGTGATCAAGTCCAAGCCGGCGCGATTCCTGGTGGGGAAGATATGGCGGACAAACGCGCGACGACGCCCGCGACGCCTGACTCGGCCGCCAAAGCGGCGAAGGCTCCAGTCACAGCGACGGGTTCAATCGCGCCGGGCGTGACAGGCACCATAAGCGATGTGCAGGCGGTGCCGGATGCGAATCCGGCCTTCCGCACCTTTGTGGCCAATGCGAAAGTCACCGGAGTCATCGGTGGCGTCCCGCCGAAGGTGTTGCTCAACGGTCGTCTGATGCGTGCGGGTGAGATCGTCGATTCGGCCCTCGGGGTGACCTTCGACAGCATCGATCCCGACCGAAAGCTCCTGATCTTTAAGGATAAGACCGGCGCGACCGTGACCCGGAAATATTGAGCCGGGTCACGTCGGGGCGCGGCGGAGGCGACGTTATTTCGCCAATGCCGCGTCGCGGATGAGTTTAATCACCGCGGGGTCGGTCGCGATACCGAGCACACCATTCACGACGAACTGGATGCCGATGCAGAGGATGAGAAAACCCATGACCTTCGAGAGGGCGTTCATGCCGTTGAGGCCGATCACGCCGACGACGCGCTCGGAGAGACGCAACGTGCCGTAGGTGATCAGCGCGACGACGAGAATGCCGAGGATGATCGCCACGTAGTCGACCCAACCGGTCGAGAGCGACGTGAAGCCAATCGTGACGGCGATCGAGCCGGGACCGCTCATCATGGGCATCGCGAGCGGAGAGAAGGATACGTCGCGTTTGGCGCGGGCGGCGGCATGGGCGGCGTCGTCCTTTTCCGGATCGCGGGGCGGTGCCATCAACATCGCGGATCCGATGCCGGCGACAAGCATGCCGCCGGCGATGCGCAAACCGGGGATGGAGATACCGAAGAAGCCCATGATGAGCCGACCGCCGATGAGGAAACTCACGAGGATCACCACCATGTAGACGCACGCCATGCGGAGCTGCTGCAGACGGCGTTCACGCGTGTCGCCCTCGGTGATCGCGAGGAAGGTCGGCGCGGTGGCGAGCGGGTTGATCAGCGGCAACAGCGCGATGACCGTGCCGAGGATGAGCTCCCAGAAATGAGAGACGTTGGACATGGGCGAAGCTTCGCAAAATGGCGGCGCGGCGCAAGACGGGCGCTTTTGGGGTTTCACCCCGGCGAGTAACTGGATTGGCTGCGTCCGCCATTTCGCGGGTGCCGCGGTATGGTTAGCCCCACAACTCCATGAAACGACTGGCCCTCCTGTCCGTGCTCGTGTCCTTGGGCGCGAGCCTCCTCCCCGCCCAGAGTGAAACACCGCTGCTCCTGCAGTCGCCGGCACTGAGCAAAACCCAAATCGCCTTCGCCTACGGCGGCAATTTGTGGGTCGTAGCGCGGGAAGGCGGCGATGCGCGACGGCTCGTGGCGGCCGATCCGGGCACAGCGAGCGGCCCGCTGTTTTCGCCGGATGGATCGCTCGTGGCGTTTACCGGTGACTTCGATGGCAACCAGGATGTCTACGTCGTGCCGGCGGCCGGTGGTGAATTGAAACGCCTGACGTCGCATCCAGGCACGGATGTCGCGGTTGCGTGGTCGCCCGATGGGAAGCGCATCCTCTTCCGCTCCTCGCGCGAAGCTTACTCGCGTTTCGAGAAGCTCTTCACCGTGCCGGTCGAAGGCGGCTTCCCGACCGAAGTGCCCGTGCCGATGGGTGTGCAGGGTGCCTATTCGGCTGACACGGCGCAGCTCGCCTATGTGCCGTTTTGGAATCGCCGCGCGGGTGCGGGCGACGCCTACATCGCGATCAAGAACTACCGGGGCGGAAAGACCTCGCGCATCTGGATTGCGCAACTCGCCGATTCGGCCGTCACGCCGGTGCCGCGCGAGAACTCAAACGACTTCAATCCGCTCTGGATCGGCGACAAAGTTTACTTCCTCTCTGATCGAGCCGGGGCGACGACACTCTTCAGCTACGATGTGAAGTCGCGGGCAGTAAGCCAGGTCGTGAAAAACGACGGCTTTGATCTGAAGTCAGCTTCGGCCGGTCCGGGAGCGATTGTTTACGAGCAGTTCGGCTCGCTCCACCTCTTCGATCTCGCCTCGGGTCAGACGCGCGCCGTCACAGTGCGCGTCGCCGCAGACTTGCCGCAAGTGCGGACGCGCTTCGAGAAGATCGCAGCGCGTCAGCTCAGCAATGCCGACCTCTCGCCGACTGGCGCGCGAGCGGTCTTCGAGGCGCACGGAGAGATTTTCACCGTGCCAGCGGAGAAGGGCGACGTGCGCAATTTGACGCGTTCCAAGTCGGCGGCCGACCGCGATCCAGCCTGGTCGCCCGACGGCAAATCGATCGCGTATTTCTCCGACGCCTCCGGGGAGTATGCGCTGCACGTGAGTGATCAAACCGGACTCGGTGAGGTGAAGAAGTTCACGCTCAGTGCGACGCCATCGTTCTTCTACAGCCTCGTGTGGTCGCCCGATTCCAAGAAAATCGCCTACAGCGACAAGCGCGGCCAGCGTTGGTATCTCGAACTTGCATCCGGCAAGTCCACGCTGGTCGACACCGACGGTTCGCAGCGCGCTGCCCGGCAGGCTTGGTCGCCCGACAGCCGTTGGCTGACCTACACCAAGAATCTGCCCAACAACCTCGCCGCGGTTTTCGTTTACTCGCTCGAGACCGCTAAAGCCACCCAGGTGACCGACGGCATGAGCGATGCGCGTTTCCCCGATTTCGATCACAGCGGCAAATACCTCTACTTTACGGCGAGCACGGACCTAGGACTCACGTCGGGCCGTTCGAATATGAGCAGCATCGGTCATCCCACGACCCGCGCCGTCTATCTCGCGGTGTTGCCGAAAGACCTGACTTCGCCCTTGGCGCCCGAGAGCGACGAGGAGAAGGAAGAGGCCGCAAAGGACAAAGAAGCGCCGAAGAAAACCGATCCCGAGGTGAAGGTCGCGGACGTGGAAAAAACCGACAAACCAGCCGCGTCCGAAGGCGACGCGAAACCCGAGGCCAAGCCGGCAGTCGCCGAGGCTGGAGCCGGCGCCGCGAAGAAAAATGAGAAAGGTCCGGCCAAGGTCGTGATCGATTTTGAGGGACTCAGCCAACGCATCCTCGCCCTGCCGTTGCCGGAGCGAAACTACAGCGTGCTCACGGCGGGTAAGGACGGAATTGTTTACGTGTTGGAGGGCCCGCAGGTCGCCGGTGGCGGCGAGGGCCCGACGAAGTATGCGCTGCAACGCTTCGACCTGAAGACGCGCAAGACGGAGAAGATCCTCGATGGCGTGGAGGAGTTTCACCTCGCCGCCAAGGGCGATAAAATGCTCTGGCGCGCCGATGGAAAGTGGGCGATCGCCGCCGCCGACAAAGCGCCGAAGCCTGGTGACGGTGTGCTGAAACTGGAGAGCATCGAGGTCGAGGTCGATCCGCGCGCCGAGTGGCGCCAGATGTTCAAGGAAGTATGGCGCCTCCAGCGGGATTTCTTCTACGACCCCAAGCACCACGGCATGGACCTTGCCCAGTTGGAGAAGGTTTATGCGCCATTCTTGCCGGGCATCGCGAGCCGGGCGGATTTGAACTATCTCTTCGCGGAGATGCTCGGGCAGTTGAGCGTGCAGCACATGTATGTCGCCGGCGGCACGAAGCCCGACACGAAGGCGGTCGCGGTAGGCCTGCTCGGCGCCGACTACAAGATCGCGAACGGTCGCTACCAGTTCGCCCGTGTCTATGACGGCGAGAATTGGAATCCGCAGGCGAAGGCTCCGCTCACGCAGCCCGGCGTCAACGTGAAGGCCGGCGACTATCTGCTGGCGGTCAATGGCCGTCCGCTCACGGCGAGCGATGAGATTTTCGGTTTCTTCGGTGGCTTGGCGGCCAAGCAAGTCGTCCTGAAAGTAGGTCCCAACGCCGATGGCAACGGGGCGCGCGACGTCACGGTGGTGCCGGTCGCCAGCGAGTCTTCGCTGCGCAATCTAGCGTGGATCGAAGGCAACCGCCGCAAGGTCGACGAACTCAGCGGCGGTAAACTCGCCTACATCTATGTGCCCGACACGGCGGTGCCCGGCTACACGAGTTTCAACCGCTACTTCTTCGCGCAAGTCGGCAAGCAGGGCGCGGTGGTGGACGAGCGGTTCAACGGCGGCGGCTGGCTCGCGGACTACATCATCGACTACCTCAAGCGTCCGATGCTGAGCAGCAGCATTACGCGCGAAGGCGAGATCGTGCCCTCGCCGACGGCGGCGATCTTCGGCCCGAAGACGATGATCATTAACGAGTATGCCGGCTCGGGTGGCGACGCGATGCCGTGGTATTTCCGCAAAGCGGCGGTCGGTCCGCTCGTCGGCACGCGCACGTGGGGTGGCCTCGTCGGCATCGGCGGCTATCCGACGCTAATCGACGGCGGCACCGTGACGGCGCCGCATTGGGCGATCTTCGGTCTCGAGGGAAAATGGGAAGTGGAAAACATCGGCATTGCGCCGGATATCGAGGTCGAACTCGATCCCAAGCTCGTGCGCGCCGGCCGCGATCCGCAGTTGGAAAAAGCGGTCGAGGTCGTGCTCGAGGCGCTCAAGAAGAACCCGCCGGTGAAACCGCCCGTGCCGGATTATCCGACTTACACGCCGCGAATTCCCGCGACGAAGTAAAGCCAAGGGCCGACGGACCGGACGTATTAAACTTCCGACTTAGCGAGGGCGGGGCCGCGAGCCCCGCCCTTTTTTTGTTACCACGTGTCCACGGGGCCCTTGGGCACCGGGATCGCGTCGCGCTCGAAGACATCGGCGTCGTTGGGGTCGCGCATGAACGAAGCGACCAGCGGTTCGGGACGGAATTTTTCGAGGAGTTCGCCGCGCTCGTCGCAGAACTGGGCGCGCCAGGTGAGGTAGGTGGCGACGGCACGTTCGAAATCGGCGCGCGAAGCGATCGCGAGAATGTCGCGCTTGAAAGGCTTCGCGGGGCCGAAACGCTTCGCATACCATGGCGCGACCTTGCGAAAGAGGCGGGAGCCGTGCTCCTCGCCGTAGAAATCACAGTAGCGCTCGAAGTGGCGGCGCAGCACGCGCAGCCGCTCGGGAAAATCGGGCTCGGGGAGAAGTTCGCCGGTGCGCAGGAAGTGATCGGTGCGGCGAAAAATCCACGGATCGTAAAACGCGCCGCGCCCGATGCTGACGCCGGCGCAGCCCGTTTCGTCGAGCATGTGCTTGGCGGCGGCGGGCGTAGTAACGTCGCCGTTGCCGATGACGGGGATGCGACGCACGGCCTGCACGACGGAGCGAATGCCGGCGAGGTTGACGCGACCCGAGAAGCCCTGCGCGCGGGTGCGTCCGTGGACAAAGATGGCGGCGACGCCAGTGTCCTCGAGGACGCGCGCGAGGTCGGGGGCGGTGAGATTCTCCTCGTCCCAGCCGAGCCGCATCTTGGCGGTGATCGGAATTTTCACGGCCTCGATCATGCCGCGCACGAGGGCGGCGGTTTTGTCGAGCTCGGTCATCATCGCGGAGCCGCCGCCGATCTTCGTCACCTTTTTGACGGGGCAGCCCATGTTGATGTCGACGGACTGCGCGCCCATCTGTTCGCAGATCACGGCGGCATCGCGCATCTCCTCGGGCACGCTGCCGAAGAGTTGGATGGCCATCGGGCGATCCTCGGCGCAGGAGGCGACGAGCTTGAGCGCGGTGGGATTGCGCTCGATGAGCGAGCGGGCGTTGACGAGGTCAGTCGTCACCCAACCGAGGCCGCCGAGCTCACGCAAGGTGAGCCGCATGGGTAAGTTGGTGTAGCTCGCGAGCGGCGAGAGGAAGAGGTTCGAAGAAAGCTCGTAGGGGCCAAGGCGCATGGTCAACGCGCGCCCTCGGGGCAGCGGAAGCGGAAGAGCAGCGTGATCACCAGCGAGACGACCACGATGAAGAGACTGACTTGGAGCCAGAGGGAGTTGAGGCGCACCGAAGGCGCGGCGACGAGGTTGGCGTGGGCGACTTCGCGGAAGATGAAGGCGAGAAAGACCTGTAACGCGGTGCCGAGCCAGAAGAGCATCGAGGCGAGCCACGCGAGGGACTCGGCGCGGCGTTTCGGCGCGAGCCAGTAGTCGCGGTGCGGGAGGTTGATGAAGTGGTCGGGCACGCGCGGGAGCCAGAGCGCGAGGGCGGCGAAGAGTCCGCCCATGAAAACGATGATGCCGATCTGTGTGGCGGTGTGGGAATCGCGCGCCATCCAGCCATTGGCCTGACCATCGGAGCCGAAGTGCGTGGCGACGCGCGCGGGGAGATCCGCGTGCTGGCGCACGGCGAGCACGAGGGCTCCGACGGTGGCGGAGGCGAAGGCGAGTTGGGCGACGCGACGCATGAGAATCACTTTCAGCGGGGCGGTAGCGCGGCGAGCGCGAGCCGCATGCGGCGGATGGCTTCGGCGAGCGTGGCGCGCGTGCAGCCGAGGTTGATGCGGACGTAGTGGCCCTTCGGAACGCCGAAGTAGGAGCCCTCGCTGAGGCCGACGCCGTGTTGCTCAAAGTGTGCGATGGGGTCGGCGAGGCCGAGGGCGGTGACGTTGAGCCAGACGAGGTAGGTGGCCTCGACGGGCGCCTCGACGCGCATGCCGGGGAGTTCGCCGCGGGCGAGGGCGGCGAGGAGGAAGTCGCGGTTGCCGCGGAGGTAGGAGAGGAGTTGCTGGCGCCAGGCCTCGCCGTGGCGATAGGCGGCTTCGCAGGCGACGTAGCCAAGGTTGTTCACCTCGGCGACGATACCGCTGGTGGCGCGGACGAAGCGGGCGCGGCGCATCGGATCGGAGATAATCGCGAAGGAGGTGCCGAGACCGGGAACGTTATAGGTTTTGCTCGGCGCCATCAACGTGACGGTGCGGGCGGCAATCTCAGGGGAGAGGGCGGCGGTGGGGATGTGTTTCAGCGCCGGATCGAGGATGAGGTCGCAGTGGATCTCATCGGAGCAGAGGATGAGATTGTGGCGGAGACAGAAGTCGGCGAGGCGGGTGAGTTCGTCGCGGCGCCAGACGCGGGCGACCGGGTTGTGGGGATTGCAGAGGTAGAATAGCTTGGTCTTGGGCGTAACGGCGCGCTCGAGCGCGTCCCAATTGATCGTCCAATGACCCTCGTGGAGCTCAAAGGGGACCTGGACGGAGACGCGCGAGGAGTTTTTCGGCGCAGTCATGAACGGCGGGTAGACCGGCGAGAGCGTGAGGACTTCTTCGCCGGGTTCGGCGAAGGCCTGCGCGGTGACGTTGAGGCCGACGACGAGGCCGGGGAGCCAGACGATCCAGGAGGCGTCGATCTTCCAGCCGTAGTTGCGCTCCATCGCTTCGACGATGGCATCGGTGGTTGATTTGACGGGGCGGGCGTAGCCGAAGAGGCCGTGGTCCACTCGCTCGTGCAGGGCATAGAGGATGGCCGGGGCGCACTTATAATCCATGTCGGCGACCCACATGGGCAGGATATCGCGGCCAGCGTATTTCTGCCACTTTTGAGAGTCGGTCTGGTCGCGCGGGATCGGCGTATCGAAGTCGAAGGTCATGCGGAAAAGGAGGAAAAGCGGGAGACGCTTGCGGGCAAACGCGGGAGGCGCGACGAAAATTCCCAGGTGAGACGGCACACCGCGCGACGGAATTTCTCGGTGCAGCCCGTCGTGGAGAAATAACTGGCGGAAGATGCGTGACTTGGCGCCGGCGAGTGACCGGCACCGCGTATGCAAGGGAGGTGGCCGTAAACCAACCACACCCTCCTAACGGAGATTATTACCATGAGAATCGTCCACTACACCTATCCTTCCTATCGCAGTTTCGCGCCCGTCACGGGTCGCTTTTCCCGCTCGCCGTGGTCCGGTCTTGAGACCGAGATCGACCGGTTGTTTGCCTCTGCGCTCGGTGATGTTGCCCGCGTCGCACCGTCGAACCGGTTCCCGGTCGATCTCTACGAGGACAAGGACAACACCTATGTCCGCGCGGAGCTACCGGGCGTGAGCCGAGCCGATATCAACGTCGAAGTCGTCGATGGTTACCTGACGATCAATACCTCGCGTAAAACGCCGGCCCAAGACGGCAAGCCTGAGGAGTCGCTCGCGCTCAGCCGCTCGCTGCAACTGAGCGACGAGGTCCAGGCCGACAAGGTCTCCGCGGCGTATGAGAACGGTGTCCTCACCGTCACATTGCCGAAGCGCGAACAGGCCAAGCCCAAGAAAATCACCGTCGCGGTGAACTGAGCCAAACGGCGCGGTTCTTCGCTCCTCACTACAACCAGAACTCGCAACTCCTCCCACCATGTCTCTCCTACAATCCCTCATTCCCTCCCTTAATCGCACACCGGCCACGGCCGAGCGTGCCGAAGCACCCGAGCTCGGGGCAACCCTCAAGCCTGTCTACGAGATCAAGGAAACCGCAGACGCCTATGGCGTGACGGTCTACCTGCCGGGCGTCGCCAAGGACGGCCTCGAACTCACTGATGAGAACGGCCAGATCCGAATCGTCGGGCGCCGCGTTTGGAAACAGCCAGCCGGCTGGACTTCGCTCTACCGTGAGAGTGCAGATGCCGCTTTCGAGCTCGTGTTGACGCACGACAACGCAGTCGACGCCGATAAGATCGCGGCCGAGCTGCGTGAAGGAGTTCTGCGGGCCTCGTTGCCAAAGCAGGAGTCCGTGAAGCCGCGCAAGATCGCGGTGAACTGAGCGCACATCCGCGCCCAATTTGTCCGGACACAAAAAGCCGCGGCGTGTGAGCGCCGCGGCTGTAAGGTTACAACCGCCGGGTGCCGCCTGATTGTAGGGCGGGCCCGGCGTTTTTTATCGGCTGGGGATCAGAGATCCGTCGAGACCGTCAGGCGGAACGAGCGCGGGTCGCCCCACGAGGCGGAGCCAGCGGCGGCGGAGCGATAGTATTCCTTGTCGAAGAGATTATCGATATTGAGTTGGAAGGTCGTGTTCCGGTTAAGGACCTTCTGATTGTAGCTGAAGAACGCGTTGTAGAGCGTGTAGGCCGGAGAGTAGAGGTTGGTCGAGGCCGCGCCGGTTGCGCCGGAGAGGTTGACCGCGCCGCGGTAAGTGCGGAGCCGCCAGTTGGCGCCGCCGCCGATCGCGAAGCCTTTGAGCATCCCTTGGGAGAAACCGTAGCGACTCACGATGTTGCCACGCGCCTTGGTGAAGCCGGGATTCGGCACGCCCTCGGGCACGGTCGCAATCAGGTCGTTGAGGAGTGGCGTGGGTTTGTTGAGGGCCTTGGCCTGAGCTTGGAAGTCCTTCAGGATCGGCACGCGGTCGACGTTGCTGACGTTGTTGTCGGAGTAGGAGACGCTCAGGCGCCAGCTGCGCGTGAGATTGGCGATGGCCGAAACCTCGTTGCCCTTGGTGCGAGTGGTCTGGTAGTCGCCGGTAGCAGTGACATCGAACTCGCTGCCGAAGATCGCTGTCATCTCGTCGCGGAACGCGGTGGTAACGCCGGGCACGGCGAAGCGGGCGTTGGGTGTATAGTTGTTATATTTGACGTAGTTCAGCTCGAGTTTGCCCTGCAGCAAGGTGAGGCGGGCGGAGATATCGCTGCCCTCTCCGACCGGAATGCTCGAAAGCTCGCCGGCATTGAATGTCGCGGCTCCCTGGCCGACGGAGATGCGGAACGATTGGGCGTAGTTGTAGCCGACGGCAAACATGTCGTTGAAGCGGAGCACGCCGCCGTAGTTTGCGCCGTCGACCTTGTAGCGGACGAACTGCTGGGCGGGCGTGTTGAACGCGTCGATGTAGTCAACCTCCCACTCCTTTTGCGCGCGAACCATGCCGCGGGTGGTCTTCATATTAAATTTGTCCTGGCGGTAGCCGATCATCGTGAAGAGGTGATCCTTGAAATAGGAACCGGAAGCGCCGACGCCCCACGACGGGGTGTAGAAACGGCGGTCGATGAACTGGCCGGTGGCGGCGATCGCGTTGGACAGATCGGGGTAGTAGGCGGAGACGCCGGGGACGGGGCCGAGGTCGGCGGTGCGGGAGGGCTGGAGACCGTCCTTGAGATAAAAACGACGGGTGAAGCGATTGTTGGTGAAGACGGTGCGGTTGGCGACGAAGGCGGCTTGGGTGAGGGCGGGATTGATGGTGCCGACCCAGTTGGGGTTGGTGGGATCGAGATACTCGGCGTATTTGGCTCGTTTCTGGCCGGGGGTGTCCTGGTGCTGCTGCACGTTGGCGATGAACTGTTGCTTCATCCACTTGAAGTTCAGGTCGTAGACGGCGGAGAGGCGGATATCGCGGACGGTGTTGCCGTTAAACTGGTGGGTGCGGAAATACTCGGTGTAGAGCTCGTTGAAATACGGGTTAACCTGCCCGTTGGCGAGGAGGGGGCTGCGGTCGCGGGTGATGTTGCGGGCGCTGGCGCCCCAGCTTTCGAGGTTTTGCTGGTAGAAATTTCCGCTGAGCTGGAGGTGGAGATTTTTACCAATGTCCTGATTGACCTCGAGGGTGAGCGAAGTGGTGGCGTTGTTGTAGGTGGCGCTGGGGCCGTTGATCTGCGTGCGCTTGGGGATGAGATCGGAGTCGATGACGGCAACGGCGGGGCCGGTGCTGATCACGCGTCCTTGGGCGCGGTAGCCGGAACCGAGGGCGGTGTTGTAGACGTAGCCGACGGCGCCGAGCGTGGCGGTGGCGGTGCGGGAGTAAGCATCGACCATCATGCCTTGAGAGAGCACGGAGGCGGTGCGGTCGTGCTCGGCCATCACGGTGATGAGGGTCTGCTTCGCGGGCCGATAGGTGATCGCGCTGTAGATGCCGCGGAAATCGCGGCGGACGTTGTCCATCCAGGAATCGTTGTGGCTGTTTACGGCGGAGACACGGACCGCGAGCTTGTTGTTGATCAGGCGGCGGTTGAGATCGAGTTCGGCGCGGAAGAGATTATCGCTGCCGGCCATGATCTTGGCGCGGGTAAGATTGCGACTGAGGAGGCCGCGTTTGGTGATTTGGTTGTTGGCGCCGCCGACGTCGGCTTCGCCGTAAAGAAAGGCGTTGGGACCGCGCAGCTCTTCGACTTTCTCGGTGGAGAAAGCGTCCATCGGAGAATACCAGATCCAGCCGTTGCGGAGGGCGTAGGCATTGGGGACGCCGCGGAGGATGACGCGGCTCTGCACGAGGGCGTTGGGATCGGGGTTGGATTCACCGGAGACCATCCAGGTCGACATCTCTTCCATAGTGGTGAGGCCGAGGTCCTCGATGAACTGGGCGTTCATGATCGAGATGGAGTTCGCGACGTTTTTGAGCTCCTGAGCGGTGCGCATGCCGGAGGTCGTCTGCATGGATTCGTAGCCGACGTCCTTCTCTTCCGCGACCGTGAAAATAGAAAGCTGGATGGCCTCTTCGCCGGCCGGAGCGGGCTTGGCAGTGGGAGCGGTCTGGGCAAAGGCGCGAGACAGCAGCAGCGCCGCAGCTAGGAGCTTTGTAACGGATTTCATGGGTAAAGGTTTGCCGGGGATGGCGGAAGTAACCGTGTGGTTCGGCCGCTGCACCGTCGAGGGGGATTTTTATTCCATTCCGTTACAATCCGGCGGAGCAGGGCTTTTCTTTCGGCCGAGCGTGGGTCAGTGTGCGACGTGTCCTTGTCCCACCCGATCTCCAAGTCGCAGTCTTCGGACGTCCACGTGACGGGGCCGGTGCTGCTGTTCGATGGCGAATGCGGGTTGTGTCAGCGAACGGTCAGAATGCTGCTACGCTTGGATCGGCGGGGACTGGTGCGGTTTGCCCCGCTGCAGGGGCCGACAGCGCAGGGGTATTTACGAGCGCATGGGCTGCCGACCGAGGACTTCGAATCCTTGGTCTGGGTGCCGGACTGGGCACGACGGGAACAGCCGGAGTTCGCCTTGCGCACCGATGGCGCGCTGGCGGCGCTGCGGGCTACTGGATGGATTGGGCGGGTGCTCGCCGCGCCTGGCATCATCCTGCCGCGGTCGTGGCGTGATGCGGCCTATCGGGGCGTGGCGCGTTGGCGCTATCGGATTTTTGGCGAGTGGCGGTCGCAGGCGCCGGTCAAACGGGAGTGGGAGGCGCGGTTCCTCGCGTAGGTTTGGCCCCCACAAGGGCGGTCGGGGCCGTCGGGAGAGTGCTTACTCCGCCTTGGGCGGCTGCTTGATCAGCAGCGACATGAGAACCGAGGTTGTGAGCACGCCGCCGATCACGCCGAGCGAGGTCGCGGTGGTAATCTGCACCCAGTGTTCGATCAGCATCTTTACGCCAATAAAGCACAGGATGACGGCGAGGCCGACCTTCAGGAAACGGAAGAGCTGCATGATGCCGCTGAGCGCGAAGTAGAGGGAACGCAGGCCGAGGATCGCGAAAATGTTCGAGGTCAGTGCGACGAAGCCGTCCTTGGTTATCGCGAGCACGGCAGGCAGGGAATCGAGGGCGAAGATGACGTCGGTCGTCTCGATCACGATCAGCACAATGAAGAGGGGCGTCGCCATGCGGCGACCTTCGTGGGTGGTGAAGAAATTTCCGCCGTCGTTTTTCGGTGCCACGGGAAAGAAGCGGCGAAAGAGGCGGACTGCGGCGTTGTGCTCGGGATCGACCTCCGCGTCTTTACTGGGGAGGGCCATCTTCACGCCGGTGTAGACGAGGAAGGCGCCGAAAATATAGAGGATCCAGTGGAACCGGGCGATCACGCTAACGCCGACGAGAATGAAGATGGCGCGCATGAGCACCGCGCCAATGATGCCCCAGAAGAGCACACGATGCTGGTAGCGCGGCTCCACTTTGAAGTAGGCGAAGACGAGGATGAAGACGAAGACGTTGTCCACGCTCAGGCATAGCTCGATTAGGTAACCGGCAAGGAACTGCTGGCCTAGCTCAGGTCCGCGCCACCACCAGACTAGTCCGCCGAACGCGACGGCGAGGACGCCCCAGACGACACACCAACCGAGCGCTTCCTTCATCGAAACGATATGGGAATCGCGCTGGAAGACGCCCAGGTCGAGGGCGAGCATCGCCGTAATAAACAGAAAAAACGCGCCCCATGCCCAAAGCGGCATGGCATCAATGGTGGCTAGAAGCGAAAACATGGAGGGGGAGCTTGGTCACGCGCGGGCGCGGCGGGCAAGCGGGGAGTGTAGGGCTGGAATCGGCTAGGGGGATTTCCAGCATATTGACCAGCGCACATCGCGGGTGTCGGTCAAACCGTTTTGACAAGCCGTGGTGCGGCGGTTGAGTCGGCGACCATCTATGAAGCGTTTTTTCAGTCTCTGGCTCTGTTCCGTCGCGGTGCTGTTGAGTCCGCTGGCGGCCTTGGCCCAAGCGCCGGCCGGCGGTGATGGTCAGGCTGCGAGCGACACGGCGAATGCCACGGCGGCGGCGGCCGCAGTCGCCAGTGGCAAGGTCACGACGCGCCCTCCTGATATGCTCGAACACGTCGTCGATTCAGTGCTTGAACTCTTTAATGTGAAGAGCAGTGGCAATACGGTGACGCACTATGTCATCTGCGCGTTGTTTCTCGTGTGCGCGGTGCTGCTGCGGCGGTTTTTGACGACGATCTTCTTTAACCAACTGAAGAAACTCGCGGCGAAAACGGAGACGACGCTGGACGACAAGCTGTTCCCAGCGATGGAGGCCCCGGTGGCGACTTTCGTGATGGTCACGGGCATATTCGCTGCGCTGAAGGTATTAAAGCTCTCGGAGACCGCGGACCGCAGCATCGGCTACGGTTCTACGGTGGCATTTTCGTTGGTGATTTTCTGGGGATTGCTGCGGGCGTTTGACGCGATCATCGATCACGCGGCGGAGATCGCACGGGAAAAGCACATGAGCATCGCGGCCTTCATGCCGTGGATCAAAAAGTCGCTCATCGCGGTGTTCGTGGTCGTCGGCTCGCTGATGACGGTCCAGAGCCTTGGTTACAACGTTTCGACGATCCTGCAGGGTCTGGGCATCGGTGGACTGGCCTTCGCGCTCGCGGCGCAGGATACCATCGCAAATCTGTTCGGATCGTTGGTCGTTGCGATTGATCAGCCGTTCAAGATCGGTGAGACGGTAAAAATTGGTGCGCACACCGGCACGGTTGAAGATATCGGGCTGCGCTCAACGAAGATTCGGCTGGTGGACAAGTCGCTCGTGGTGATGCCCAACAAGATGGTGTCGTCCGAGGCGATTGTGAACCTCTCGCGTTTCACCCAGCGTCGGGTGGAACAGGTCATCGGGCTGACCTACGACACGACGCCTGACCAACTCACGGCCATTGTGGAGGATATTCGCGGCATTTTGGCGGCAGAGGCAGAGATCGATCCAGCTTCTCCTCTCGTGTATTTCCGGGATCTGAATGCCTCATCGCTCGATGTGTGGGTCGTCTATGTGAGTCGTGATCCCGACCTGAAGAAGGGCTTTGCGCTCAAGCAGCGGATCAATCTTGCGATCATGCGGGCGGTCGCCGCGCGCGGCCTGTCGTTTGCCTTCCCTACTTCGGTCATGCACCTCGATGGTCCGGTCGCGAAGCAGCTCGTCGGCGGCAGCAAGAGCTGAGCTGTGGCACGTCGCCGAAGTGGCGCTCAATCGAGCGTCTGCCGGTAGCGTTTCACGCCGATCGTCATCGCGACGACGAGAAACGCGAGGAGCGGCCAAAGCTCAGGGGTGATCTCGGCGAGGCCGTTTCCTTTCAGGAGAATCCCGCGCACGATCCGGAGGAAGTGCGTGTTGGGTAGCACCGAGCCCACCCACTGCGCCCATTCCGGCATGCCGCGGAACGGAAACATGAAGCCCGAGAGCAAGATAGAGGGCAGGAAGAAGAAGAACGCCATCTGCACCGCTTGGAGCTGGTTCTTGGCGAGCGTTGAAAAGGTGATACCGACGGCGAGATTGGCTGCGATGAAGAGCAGGGAGACCGCATAGAGGAGCACGAGATTCCCAACCATCGGGACGCCAAAAATGAAGCGCGCGGCGAGGAGGATGAGCGTCACCTGGATGTAGCCGACGGCGATGTAGGGTAGAATTTTTCCGACCATTACCTCGAAGGGGCGGACGGGCGTCGCGAGGAGATTTTCCATCGTGCCGCGTTCGCGTTCGCGCGTGATGGCGAGCGCGGTGATGACGACCATCGTCATGGTGAGCACGACGCCCATCAGGCCCGGGACGACGTTGTATTGGGTGATGTTCTCGGGGTTGTAGTGGGCGTGGAGCTGGAAATCGACGGGCCCGGCCTTGGCGCGCAGCGGGGCCAGCGGCCCGGTGAGATCGCGGTCGAAGACGTGGTCGGCGATGGCGCGCAGGGCCGAGACCGCCGGGCCGGTGGCGGAGGGGTCGCTCGCATCGGCCTCGATCAGCACCGTGGGCTTTTCGCCGCGCAGCAGCCGCCGCGAGAAATCTTCGGGGATGTTGATCACGAACTGCACTTCGCCGAGCTGGAGGAGCTGACGGGCTTCGGCCTCGGTGGAGGCTTCCTTGACGAGCGTGAAGTAGCCGCTCGTGCGGAGGGCGGCGACGAGGGTGCGGGCAAACGGGCCTTGGTCGGCGGCACGGATCGCCGTGGGCAGGTGTTTCGGGTCCGAGTTGATCGCGAAGCCGAAGAGCATGAGCTGCATCAGCGGGATGCCGACCATCATGCCAAACGTCACGCGGTCGCGTTTCATCTGGATGAATTCCTTGAGCACCATGGCCCAGAGGCGGTGAAACGTGAAGCGGCGCGCGCTCATGCGAAATTATCCTTCGCTTGGTCCATGAGGCCGATGAAGACGTCCTCGAGGCTGGAGGCGGTTTTCCGCCACTCGTGCCGCGGGCTGCGCACGGCGGCGACGGCGGCGTCGAGTTTCGCGGCGTCGCGACCGCTCACATGCAGAGTCATGCCGAACGCGACGACCTGCTCCACGCCGTCGCGTCCGCGGAGCGAGTCGGCGAGGGCGAGCAAATCGGGTCCGGTGACCGTCCAGGTGGTGAGACGGGCGCTGGCGAGGACCTCGACGAGCGTGCCGTGAGCGAGGAGGTTGCCGTAGGCGAGGTAGGCGAGGCGGTGGCAACGCTCGGCCTCGTCCATGTAATGCGTCGTAATGAGCACGGTGAGTCCGTCGGCTGCGAGACGGTGGATTTCATCCCAAAATTCCCGGCGTGCCTTTGGGTCCACGCCGGCGGTGGGCTCGTCGAGGAGGAGCAGTTGGGGCTGGTGAATGAGGCAGGCAGCGAGGGCGACGCGCTGTTTCCAGCCGCCGGAGAGCTCGCCGGCGAGTTGGTGGCTGCGGTTGACGAGGCCGAGCCGTTCGAGGCTGTGCTGCACGGCGGCGCGGCGGTCGGGGACATCGTAGAGGCGCGCGATGAAATCGAGATTCTCGCGAATGCTCAGGTCCTCGTAGTAACTGAACTTCTGCGTCATGTAGCCAACGTGGCGTTTGATCTCGGCCTGCTGGGCCCGCACGTCGTAACCGAGACAGGTTCCTGTGCCGGCGTCGGGCGTAAGCAGACCGCAGAGCATGCGAATAAAGGTGGTCTTGCCAGAGCCGTTGGGCCCGAGAAAGCCGTAGATCTCGCCGCGCCGCACCCGGAGATCGATCGCGTTGACGACGGTTTTGTCGCCAAAGCGCTTGGTGACGCCGGTGACGTCGATGGCGTAGTCGGAGCCGCTCATGGGATGGCGTGGTTACTTTGCGAGCGTGATGTCCGCGGGCTGGCCGGGATGGAGATCGCGGGCCGCGGTGGCATCGGTGAAGACCGCTTCGACGAGGAAGACGAGTTTCGCGCGGTTCTCGCGGTTATAGAGCACCGGGGGCGTGTATTCGGGCTTGGGAGAGAGGTAGCTTACGCGGGCGGTGAGCGGTGGCCGGCCGGTGAGGGCGACGCGCACGGTGTCGCCTGCTTTGAGCGCGGCGAAGTCGGCTTCGGGCACGTAGAAGCGGACTTTTAGGTTTTCCGGCGGCAGGAGTGATACGACGGGCGCGCCGAGGGCGACGAATTCGCCTTCGCGGTAAAGCGTGTCGTAGACGAGGGCGGCGCGCGGGGCGGCCTGGGATTTTTGGGCGACGCTCCAGTCGGCGCGTTCTTTCGCGGCGGTGGCGGCGCTGACGTCCGCCTCGGCCGCGGCGATGGTATCGGAGCGGGCGCCGAGGCCGGCCGTGGCGAGCTGAGCGGAAAGTTCGTCGATCGCGCGGGTGTTGCGCTCGTGGGTGAGACGCGCGCGGTCGATGTCAGCGGCGGAGATGACATTGGTCTTGAAGAGGTTTTCCTGCCGGGCGAGTTCGGCCTGCGAGAGCTCGGCGGCGGAGCGGCTTTGGGCGAGGCGGGCTTCAATGGTCGCGAGTTCACTGGGGCGGCTGCCCTTGCGCAGGTCGGCGAGGCGTGCCTGGGCGGCGCGGACTTGGTCGACGGCCTGGCGCTGCGCGGCGAGTTCGTTGTCGCGCTCAAGCGAAAAGAGCGCGGCACCGGCGGCCACGCGGGCACCCTTGGCGACAGCGAGCGAGTCCAAACGGCCGGCGAGCGGGGCACCGACGTAGATGAACTCCGCTTCCAAGTAGCCCTGCCAGCCGGACGCGGGGGGACGCGCGCAGGCCGCGAACCCGAGCAGCGCGAGCAAAACGGCGAACGTAAAAAAGAGTCGACGCATGGGATGTGTCTGCCGGGGCCGCGTGCGTTCTCCAAGGGCGAAAGTGCCGCACGTTTTTGCGCCCGGAAGATTGAAACTCATCTGGCGGTGTGCCTGTCTCCGCGCCATGCCCGCCCAGGCCAACGTCAAATCGGAGATCGCCGCGCTCATCGTCCGCAAGGATATGGTCGCGTTGAAGAAATACCTCGAGCCGTGGTTGCCTATGGACGTGGCGCCGCTGATCGCAGATCTGCCGGTCGAGGAGCTGGCGGTGCTGTTTCGGGCGGGGTCGCGGGAGCTCGATGCGACGATCTTCACCTACATGCCGCTGGAGGCGCAGAAGAAACTGCTCAAGGTGCTCACGCAGGAGCAGGTGGCTGCGCTGCTCAATGCCCTGCCGCCTGATGATCGCACGGCGTTTCTCAATGAACTCCCGCTCGACGTGGCGATGCAGTTGCTGGCCATGCTCACGCCTGACGAGCGTCAGGTCGCGCAAGCGCTGCTCGCCTATCCGGAACACAGCGTCGGGCGCATGATGACGCTCGATTTCGTGGCCGTGCGCCCCGACTGGAGCGTGCGCGAGGCGCTCGATTACATCCGCGAGCACGGTTACGATCGCGAGACGCTCAACATGGTTTACGTGGTCGATGCAGAAGGCCGGCTGATCGACGACGTGCGCGTGCGGCGGTTTTTGCTTTCACCGCTTGATCGGCCGGTGAGCGCGCTCTTGGACGGCAACTACACCATGCTCGGGCCGACGGACGATCGGGAAAAGGCGCTCGGATTGTTCAAGAAATTCGACCGCGTCGCACTTCCGGTCACGGACGAGAATCGCAAACTCATCGGTATCGTGACGGTCGACGACATGCTCGACGTGGCGGAAGAGGAGGCGACGGAAGACATCCAGAAGCTCGGTGGTAGCGAAGCCCTCGACGAGCCTTACACCACGATCGCGCTCTCGCGGATGGTGAAGAAGCGCGCGAGCTGGCTCGTGGTGCTATTTCTCGGCGAGATGCTAACCGCGACGGCGATGGGGTATTTCGAGGGCGAATTGGAGAAAGCTATCGTGCTGTCGCTCTTCATTCCGCTTGTGATCAGTTCGGGTGGCAACGCCGGCTCGCAGGCGGCGACACTCGTAATCCGGGCGCTCGCGCTGGGGGAATTTCGGTTGCGCGACTGGTGGAAGATCATGCGACGCGAACTCGCCGCCGGCACGGCGCTCGGTGTGATTCTCGGCACCATCGGATT